>WGBF01000272.1 GCA_015494485.1 bacterium
CGGGAAATCCGCGATGTGATTGAAAAGGAAACGGGAACAACGGGGAATTTTCTGGTGGTGCGGTTGTACCGGGAAGCGGCCTGGCGCCACTTGCCGGAAGAAACGGCCCGGTTTTTAAAAGACCAGTTGTAATCAAAACAGTGGCCGGACGGCGCTGTATTCCAGGGAAGGTGGAATTCATGTACACGGATGTGTCAAATGTTTCAACGGTTTCGTTAAACAGACTCCCCTTGAGCGAAGGTTGACGTAATCCCCGAATTCCCTCGAAAATAAATTCTTCCCCTGCCTTTCCTGAAAATCCGTATTATTTTAATTCGTTTAATACGGATTAAAGGAGTGCCGTTTATGAATTCGGCATCGCTGCCCGGCCAAAAACAGCTTCTAAAAAATCTGGCCATTGGCTTTTTACCCCTGCTGGTGTTCATTGTGGCCGATGCGGTGTGGGGAACCACCGTTGGGCTGATTGTGGCGGTGGTGTTTGGTATTGGGGAAGCCATTCGGCAGTACCTGGTAAACCGTCAGGTGGACCGGTTTATTTTATTTGATACCGGCTTGATCGTTATCTTGGGCGGCACGTCGCTGGTGTTGCACAATGCCCTTTTTTTCAAGCTGAAGCCAGCTCTGGTGGAAGCCATTCTGGCGGTTCTAATCGGCCTTACCGCATTTACACCCAATGATTTGCTTATTCGCATGACCGGGCGGTACCTGAACGGGGTTCAGTTTAACGATGCCCAATTGCAACACATGCGGCGCATGATGCGCGGGTTTTTCTGGCTGGTGGTGGTGCATGTTCTGCTTACGGTTTACGCGGCGTTCTGGATGAGCACCGCGGCCTGGGGATTTGTAAGTGGGGGATTGTTTTACATTTTAGTGGGCACGTACGCGGTGGTGGAAGTGGTGCGCACCCGCTGGCGTCACCGGAAACTGCAACACCAGTATGCGGATGATGAATGGTTCGACATTGTGGACCCCGAAGGGCGCATTGTGGGACAGGCACCGCGTTCTGTGGTCCACGGGAATCCTAAATTACTGCATCCTGTGGTGCATTTGCACATTTTAAATACCCGCGGCGAATTGCTCCTGCAGAAGCGCAGCACCCGAAAGGACTTGTATGGCGGGTATTGGGATACGGCTGTTGGGGGCCATGTGCATCGCGGCGAAAAAGTTGAAACGGCCCTGCGGCGGGAAGCCGAAGAGGAACTGGGAATAACCCCCATGGGTGCCATGCCCATCTTCCGTTATGTTCACCGCAATGAGTACGAAAGCGAACTGGTGTTTGCCTTCTTGTTACGGGACGACGGCCCTTTTTACCCCAATCGGGATGAAATCGATGAAGTGCGCTTCTGGACATTTGGCGAAATTGAGGCCAATCTGGGGAAAAAGGTGTTCACCCCCAATTTTGAGCAAGAATTTCAGTTGTTGAAGCAGGTGCTGGACATGGGCACCCAAAAAGCCCCGCGCTGAGCGGGGGACCCATCGGGAAGCCTCCTTAAAATTTTTTGACGTTCTACTTACTGAAAAATATACGCCCGGCGGCCAGAGGTGCGGGTAAGTTTCAGGTCCCGCAATTCCGGTGCCTTGATGCGGATTTCCAGATTGTAAAACCCGTAAGTGGGTTGCCAGGAAAACGCCATCTCCCAGCAATGCAGGTCGCGGTAAATTTCAATTCGCTGGTAATTCAATTGCCGTTTAATGAAATCAATCTGTGCATTGTAGGTCAGTTTCCAGTTGCGGGTAAGCTGGATGCGCGCCCGAATGGTTGCGGAAAGTACCCGCTGCAGCCGATTGGGGGCGCTCCACTGGTACCGGTAATCCAGATTCCCGGTGACTTCCCAGGGAATGGTCATGGACGCCAGTTGTTCCCGCTCCGGATTGGCTCCCAGGGGGGCGTTCAGCGTGGAAGCCCCAAGCAAATCGTCTTCCTCAACTGCTGTGGTATCCGCATCCGTTTGGGGTTCCTGGCCAGTGCGTTTCTCTTTCCCTTTAAAGCGAAAGGTTGTGGAGAAGGTC
>WGBF01000273.1 GCA_015494485.1 bacterium
AAAGATTCGCTGTTAAAGGCCTATCAGAATGTGGAGGAGCGGGCCCGGCAGTACATTGCTGTCCAGCAGCAATTGTTGCACGTGGCAGATAGTTTGTACGTTGGATACAAACAGTTGTACAAAGACGCGCGGGCATTAATTGGCTACGGAAAATATGCCCTGTGGGGTCAGGTGTCCCTTGCCCGCCTGGGGAATCCCGCATCCTGGCAGGCGTTGGGAAGTGTGGGGATTGGTTTTCAGAACTGGATGGTAGGGTACCAGTTTGGGACCCAATTTCAGGGAATTTCAGTGGGAATTCGGTGGCCGGTGGGGTGGTAACCTCCCCAGCCGACCTACCGCAGCAGTTTAGCCGCCGTAAAACACGTTTTCGCCCAGGTCTTCCAGGCGCAGGGTATGGGCATCCGGGCGACCCTCCGGAATTTCCCGTACCTCAGCATCCACCACTTCACCCAGGAAAATATCATGGTCGCCCACCGGCACCACCTGAATAAGTTTGCACTCCACCACGGCCGGTACGCTTTCCAATTTGGGAGCGCCGGTGCTGCCAAACGTAAACGGTTCCCCGTTAATAGTATTATTGTCCCGTTGCACCGCCTTAAAAAAGGCAAATGCGGCGCCCTGTTGGCCTTTACCCAGGATGTTCAGGGCAAAATGCCCGCTTTCCTGAGCGAGGGCATGAATACCGGATTCTTTTTTCACACCAACGGCAACCACGGGTGGCTGGAACGATGCCTGGGTAACCCAATTTACGGTGGCTGCCGCAATTTTATCGTCTCCTACGGCGGCTGTCATCACGTACAGCCCGTAGGGAATCATCCGCAGTGCGGTCTTTTTGGCCTGTTCGTCCATAATACACTCCTTATGATTTCTGTGTGCGCAAAGTTAATAGCATTCCGTTTCCGAAAGAAAGCCCAAGTTCAATTTTCTGCAAATGCTGTTCGACTTTTTGCGATTCCTTTCTATATTTTCAATCTTATCATAACAGGAGAATGGTATGCCCGGAAAACGCGTTATTCAAATTATTTTGATGGGTCTGGGATTGGTGGCAATGCTTCAGGCGCAGGAGCCGCTGGAGTGGGCGCGGGGAATTGTGTGGTACCAGATTTTCCCGGAGCGGTTTTACAATGGCAGTCTGCAAAATGACCCCACTGCGGCGGAAGTGCCTTTTGCGGACCTGGAACCCGGCTGGCAGATTCACCCCTGGACCAGCGACTGGTACAAAATGCAACCGTGGGAATTAAAACGCTCCAATAAATTTTACGATGTGGTTTTTACCCGTCGGTACGGCGGGGATTTAATTGGTGTAATAAAAAAACTGGACTATCTGAAATCCCTGGGCGTGGATGCGATTTACTTCAATCCGGTGTTTGAAGCGCCCAGCCTGCACAAATACGATGGCGCCAGTTTTCATCACATTGATGATAATTTTGGGCCGGACCCGGCGGGAGACAAAGCCCGCCTGGCAGCGGCGAACGAAACGGAAGACCCGAAAACCTGGATCTGGACCCGCGCGGATTCCACATTTCTTCAGTTAATTCAGGAAGCGCACAAACGGGGCATTCGCATTGTGATTGACGGGGTCTTTAACCACAGTGGCCGGGAGTTTTTTGCCTTTAAAGATATTTTGAAGAATGGTCCCCGCTCCCGGTACCGCGATTGGTACACCATTTTGCGGTGGGATAATCCCGCCACACCGGAAGATGAAATGGAATACAAGGCCTGGTGGGGCGTCCGTTCCCTGCCGGAATTTGCGGAAAATGAAAACGGCCTTAAAGCCGGTCCGCGGAATTACATCTTCAACATTACCCGGCGCTGGATGGACCCCAACGGCGATGGAGACCCCTCCGATGGCATTGACGGATGGCGGCTGGATGTGGCAGAAGAAATAGCGCCGCCTTTCTGGCGGGAGTGGTACCGGCTGGTGAAATCCATTAATCCGAATGCCATTACCGTTTCCGAAATCTGGCGCGACGCATCGGAATGGATCCGGGACAAACGCATGGATGCCACCATGAATTATCTGTTTGCCAAAGCCAGCGTGCAGTTTTTTATTAACCGGAAACAGCGTATTTCGGGAGAAACGTTTGCCAGACAGCTCAGCGATTTGGTGAACCGCTACGGCGACGCCGCACATCTGTTGTGGAATTTAATGGACAGCCACGATACGGACAGGCTGCCTTCCATGATCTTGAATTCCGACCGGCCTTACGACAAACTTGCCGGCCCCCGGGACAATCCCGATTACGATGTCCGAAAACCCAATGCCCGGGAACGTCAGATTCAGAAGCAAATTGCGGTGTTTCAGATGACGTTTATTGGTTCGCCAATGATTTATTACGGCGATGAAGCGGGCATGTGGGGGGCGGATGACCCCGATGACCGCAAGCCCATGGTGTGGCCGGAAATGCAATTTGCCCCTGAAACGCACCATCCGCTTCCCGGACATACCCGTCCGGCGGATCCGAATGGCTTTGACCACTCCCTGTTTCAATTCTATCAGCAGATTATTGCCATGCGGCACAACTATGTGGCCTTGCAAAAAGGGGTTTTCTCCATGCTTGCCGAAGCGGTGGGCGAACGCACCATTGGCTTTAAACGAACCTACCAGCAGCAGGAACTGCTTATCTTTTTTAACAATAATGATGTGCCCGAATCCGTTACGGTACCGGCAACGGCTTTGCAGGGAAACCGCTACCGGGATATTTTTGAACATCGGGATATTGCGGTGACAAAGGCATTGCACCTTACCATTCCGGCGCGGGGCTGGCGGGTGTTGGTGAATCCGTAATTCTGAACAATGTAGAATGCTATTGTTGAGCAATCGGTTTGGTGCGTAGCCCGTAAAACGTCCACCTACCAGGTATTTTCATTCTGCTTATATGAAAATAAGGGTGAGTTCCTGGGGCGGGGAACTCACCCTTGCCTCGCCTCCCTGGCAGGGGCTTTCTGAAAGGTAGGGGCAACCTTTCAGAAAGGTGGTGGGAAGTTATTAGGGCTCTCTCGAGACCTCCCTTGTTTCTCAATCACTCAAAGAACTGCCTAAAAATACGGTTTTGAGAGGGGCGATTTCTAACAGGGATGTTGCAAATTTTGAAACGTATGTTGCAAAACGAAAAAACCCCCGAATTCACGTGGAATCCGGGGGTGAAACAGGGGAGAGAAAAAAATTACCATCGCCGATGATGAGGCGGATGATGCATGCCCGGTGCACAACCTTTATTCATTCCCGGACGACCGCGTTTGCCGTGCATACCCTTTCCCGACAAGATGCGGGCATCAAAGCGGGTGCGTTGTTCCGGGGTGAGCAGGTTGCGCACCTTTCGCTGAAATTCAATACGATTGAGCATGAGTTGCTTGCGGATATCATTAATTTTGCTAATCAGCGATTCCACTTTGCTGCGGGAATAGTTGTCCGAAACCACCAGCAGTTTTATTTCAGCGCGGTAATCGTTCAGCTTGCTGCGCAGAGGCAGATTTTTCTTCTGCAATTCCAGTCGCAGAGCTGCAATTTGTTCCTGTTGCTCCGGAGTTAAATTCAGCATCTGGCCCATCATGAATTTCCCCGGAGCACCAGCGGGTGTGGGTGCCGGTTGGGGTTGGGCCATCGCTGCAATTGCGAAAGCCAGTAATACGGTGAGTCCCAGGGTTAAAAGTCTGGATTTGTTCATGGTACAATCCTCCGTTGTTTTGGTTGTCGATTATTGAAAAACGGCATATTGTCCCGGCGGCCCCAGCCGGGAGCGTGGGGCCCGGTGCCCGGAATTAATAAGTGCCGAAAAATCCGCTTTTGCTGTTCCGGTGTTAGGAAATGCCGGGCTTTCAGAAAATGATCAATGGTGATTTCGTTTAATTGCCGCTGTAAGGTGACCAGGCTGTCCAGCAGGGAACGCAAGGAATCTTCCGTGACAGTAGTATCCAGCAATGCTTCCCGCAACCGGAGGTGAATTTCCCGTAACCGCTCTTCAACAGGCTGTTTTTGACGACGCATTTCCCGAAATAAATTGCCCAGTTGCTGGCGTTGTTCCGGGGTAAGGTCCTCCAGCGGGGGCCGGCGACGCATTGACCAGAGGGGTCGCTGAAGGAGCCGCTCTACCCTCGGAGCCCGGGGAATGGGGGACTTAAAAACATGCAGGTACACCCACGTACCAATGGTGGCCAGGTTCAATACAATCAAAAACACCAGTATGCCAATCAGCACCTTAATTTTCATGATTTTCTCCCGGAGTAATCCACAATTCATTGGCTGCTTCACTAATGGTTAGCTGGGCATCCAGGCTTTCGTATTCCTGCTGGAATGCGGTTATCAGGGGATCAGTGGGCGTTGGAGCATAGCTCCATTGTCCCAGAAAAATACCGGAAATCAGCGCAATCAGCAAAATGGCTGCCCACCGCACAGCTTCCGGAACAGGCACCCGACGCGCGGGCTCTTTGGCAGCTCGGGCTTTAATGGTAGTTAAATGCCCCGGATGGAGCACCAGGTCGGCCGGAAGTTCACCGGCGCTGTCCAGTGCCCATTCCAGTTGTTGGAAGTACTCCCTGCACTCCCGGCATTCTTTCAGGTGAGCGGTGACCGCTTTCCTGTCTTCTTCCGAAAGGGTACCGCTCAGCCAGGCAGCAACGTGATGTTTGACATGTGTGTTCCTATTCTTGCTTCCCGTTGTTCTGTTATATTAGACAGGATGTTTCGTTCACATCTTGCATTATTCTTCCAGTTTTTTACGAAGTGCGTTAACAAGTTGCTTGGTGGCCCGGTGAATGCGGGTTTCCACTGCACTGATACTAACATTTAATATCTCCGCAATTTCTTTGTGGCTCATTTTTTCGTAGCGATGCAACACAAACGGCACCCGGTACTTTGGCGGCAATTTTAAAATTTCCTGCCGCACCAGATGTTGCAATTCTCTGGTTTCCAGTTGTTGCTGAGCCGATGGCGTATCGTCGGCAACTTGCAGGCTAATGGCCTGGTCTTCCTTAAATGCGTCCCGCAGGGGTAATTCCAGTAATCGGATCCACCGTTCCCGCTTTTGTTTTTTCAGGTAGTTTAAAATATGATTTACGGCAATGCGGTACATCCAGGTGTACACGTGGGCTTCTCCCCGGAATTCCGGGAGTTTGCGGTAAATTTTAATGAAAATTTCCTGAGTGAGGTCTTCTGCTGTTTGCCGGTTAAACGTCATCCGGTAGGCCAGGGCCATGATGCGGGGGGCGTAAACTTCGTACAACGATTCAAAAGAGACGTCTTCCTTCCGGGCCAAAGTTTCTTGGTTTCTGCCATTCGATATCATAACATATTAGACCGCCCGGAAAACAATTTCTTGCAAAGAAAATGCGTTAGAGAATAAGCATGGCATCCCCGTAGCTGTAGAACCGGTATTTTTCTTCCACGGCAATCCGATAGGCTTCCATGGTAAATTCATAACCGGCAAATGCCGCCACCAGCATCAGCAATGTGGATTTGGGAAGGTGGAAGTTTGTAATCAGGCGGTCCACGGTCTGAAAGTTGTAGCCGGGGTAAATGAATTTGTCCGTCCAGCCCCGCGCCGGCCGAATGTACCCGTGGCGGTCCGCAACGGTTTCCAGCACCCGAACGGAGGTGGTGCCCACCGCTACCAGCTTTTTGCCTTCTTCCTTGGTTTTGTTCACAATACGGGCGGCTTCTTCGGAAATTTCGTAGTACTCGGATTCCATGTGATGGCGGGAAATGTCCTCCACCTGCACTGGTTTGAACGTACCCAATCCCACATGCAGGGTAATAAACGCCTGCCGGACACCCTTTTCTTTGAGTGCATCCAGCAATTCATTGGTAAAGTGCAGGCCTGCCGTGGGTGCAGCTACCGCGCCGGGTTTCTGGGCGTAAACCGTCTGGTAGAATTCCCGGTCAATGGGTTCGGAGGGGCGTTTAATGTAGGGGGGAAGCGGTGTTTGGCCCACCCGTTCCAGTTCTTCAAAGAAATCGCCGGTGTAATGGAATTCCACCACCCGTCCACCGGAGACGGTGTTGTCAATCACATCGCAGGAAAAATTGTCATCAAAAACGATGCGGTTTCCCAGGCGGACCTTGCGGGCGGGACGAACCATCACTTCCCAGATGCCTTCTTCCAGATTCCGCAGCAGCAGCACTTCCACTTTGGCCCCGGTTTTGTCCTTTTTGCCCATTAAGCGTGCCGGAAAAACGCGCGTATCGTTCATAACCAGACAATCTCCGGGCTCCAGATAGTCCCCAATTTCCTTGAAAATGCGGTGTGAAATTTGCCGGGTGGCGCGGTCCAGCACCATCAGACGGCTTTCGTCCCGTTTTTCCAGAGGGTATTGCGCAATGTAATCGGGTGGTAATTGGTAATCAAAATGGCTGAGTTTTAACCGCACCGGTCGTTCCGAATCAAAAAAGTTTTTGTTGGTATCCATGGCCCCTCGTTGAATAATTGAAATGTTCATACGCCAGTCGGGTTGCCACACGCCCACGTGGGGTGCGCTTGATAAAACCTTCCTGGATTAAAAACGGTTCGTAAACCTCTTCAATGGTGTCGCTTTCTTCACCCACGGCAACCGCCAGGGTGTTTAGCCCTACCGGCCCCCCGTTGTATTTTTCGATAATGGTTTGAATAATGCGCTTGTCCATTTCATCCAGTCCGCGCTCATCCACTTCCAGCATGCGCAGGGATTCGTCCGCCACCTCCCGGGTGATGACGCCATTGGCTTTTACCTGGGCATAATCCCGGGTGCGCCGCAATAAGCGGTTAGCGATGCGGGGAGTTCCGCGGGAGCGGCGGGCAATTTCCATTGCGCCGTCTTCCTCAATCTCCACGCCCAGAAGGCGCGCCGACCGCATGACGATTTTGAACAAATCTTCCGGCGGGTAATAATCCAACCGCAGCACCACGCCAAACCGGGCCCGCATGGGGGCTGTTAACAATCCGGCCCGCGTGGTAGCCCCCACCAGGGTAAAGTGGGGGAGCTTGATTTGAATGCTCCGGGCGTTTGCGCCGCGGTCTATCATAATATCCAGATGGTAGTCTTCCATGGCGCTGTACAGGTATTCTTCCACCACGTTGTTCAGGCGGTGAATTTCGTCAATGAACAGCACGTCGCGGTCGTTCAGGTTGGTGAGAATTCCTGCCAGGTCGCCCGCTTTGTCCATAACCGGGCCGGAGGTGGTTTTAATGTCCACTTCCAGTTCGTTGGAAATGATGTAGGCCAGGGTGGTTTTGCCCAGGCCGGGCGGGCCGTACAGCAGCACGTGATCCAGGGCTTCGCCCCGTTGCCGGGCAGCTTCGATGTAAATTTTTAAATTTTCGATGACTTTGGTTTGCCCCACAAAATCCGCAAAACCCCGGGGCCGAAGGGCATTCTCAAAATCACGGTCGTCGCTTAGGGGGTTGGGATTGATGATGTTCCTGGGTTTATCCATACAGGTTTAAACTTCTTTCAACGCTTCCTTGATTAATTCCTCTAAAGATACATCATTTTTTCGCGAAAGCACAACACGAACTGCTTTCTCCGCCTCATTTTCTTTGTATCCCAGTGCCACCAGTGCCAGTACGGCTTCCATGGCCTGGCGATTGGCGCTACCGGGAGCAATTTTTTCCTGAATGCGCTCTATTTTTTCTTCCGATTTCAGTTTTTCCTTTAATTCCAGCACAATCCGCTGCGCTGTTTTTTTTCCGACGCCGGGGATGCGAGTAATGGAAGCCACATCTTCCAGTTGAATGGCCTCCCGCAGCCGGTCCGGTGCCATTCCGGAAAGAATGGCCTGCGCCAGGCGGGGACCCACCCCGGAAATACCCAGCAGCAATTTAAAGAAATGTTTTTCCTCCGCGCTGGCAAAGCCGTACAACTGCAGGGCATCTTCCCGCACATGGAGATAGGTATGCAGCACCACCGGTTCACCGGCAGCGGAGGAATCCAGCAGCTCAAAGGCATTCAGAGTAATGTGGATGCCAAAGCCAATACCGTTGTTCTCCAGTACGCAGAAGGTTGGAGATTTGTGGATAATTGTCCCGGTTATCTGTTCAATCATTTTCACACCATATTACCCAAATAGTTCTGCCAGTAATGTACCCACCATTCTATTTTTTCTTTTGTCTTTTGTCTTTTTTCTTTTTTCTTATTCACTATTTGCTACCTTTAGCAAAGCACAACATCATTTTGTCCTTTTTCTTTTTTCTTTTGTCTTTTGTCTTAATAACGGTGGTGAAACCGCGACCGGTTATGGTGACAAATGGCCACGGCCAGGGCATCGGAGGCATCCAGTGGGCGCGGTGGCTTTGGCAGATTCAGCAGGCGTTGCACCATGGCCTGAATTTGTTGTTTAGATGCGCCACCGTTACCTGTAAGGGACATTTTGATTTCCTTGGGGGCATATTCGAATATGGGCACATCCGCCAACTTGGCGGCTAACATGCATACCCCCCGCGCCTGTCCCATAACAATGGCGGTGCGGACATTTTCGTGGTAAAAAATATCTTCAATTGCCAGTATATCCGGCTGATATGTTGACAGCAGCGTTTGAATTTTTTCGAAAATAATTTTTAATCGTTCGGCCAGCTCTTCCGTACGCCGGGTGGTGATTGCCCCAAATGTAATTAATTGCACCTGGCGTCCATCGCTGTCAATGATCCCGTAGCCAGTGGTATTCAGCCCGGGGTCAATACCCAGAATAATCAACGGCGCTCCTATGCCTGCATTTTTTCCATCACTTCGTCATCAATGTCGAAGTTGGCGTA
>WGBF01000274.1 GCA_015494485.1 bacterium
GTAAATAAGCCTTCACCCACACTAATGGGATCCGTGGAATCAATAATTATTACATCATACTTTTTCTGGGTATCCCGCACATAGGCCACGCCATCCTGAAAATTACAGGACACCCGCTGGGAAGTTAATTTCCCGGCCACGCTGGGGATATGCTGCAAACACGCCTGTGACACCATTTCATCAATATCCACCAGATCAATATGTTCCACGGTGGGATGTTTTAAACATTCCCGCACGGTTCCTCCGTCTCCGCCCCCGATAATTAATACCTGGCGGGGGTTGGGGTGGGTAAACAACGGAACATGGGCAATCATCTCGTGATAGACGAACTCATCCCGTTCGGTTAACATCACCAGATTATCAATTAACAATACCCTTCCCAAATGGGTGGTTTCTACAATTTCAATTTTCTGGTACGGACTCTGATCGGAAAATAACACCCGGGTAACTTCAAAACTAAAGGCACCGTTAATTTCCGGGTAATCTTCAGTAAAACGTAAGGCCATTGTATCTCCTTTCCACCTTTTCCCACCAAAAGCCGCCTATTTTAATGCCTTTTATTCCGGAAAAAAAGTGCAAATCCATTTTGGGAAAGTGGACTACGCCATATTTTTTATGAACGAAACCAGATGTTCCCGGGTTAAAATACCAACCACCTCCCCGTCGGATACAACGGGTAATTGATTTACCCCTTCGGCATCCATTAATTCCAGTGCTTCCCACAGATCTTTGTCGGGTGTTACCATGCGGCTGTCTGAAATGGGAAGCATGATGTCCCGCACGGTTAACGAGGCCAATTCCTCCATGGCAACCTGCTGAAGATGATGCAGGGTGACCAACCCAATAATTTTGCCCTGCTCTTCCACAAGGGCATAACGGCGTCCCTGCCCCAGAATGTGATGGCGTACAATGTCTTCCAGGGACATATCGGCAGGTAATGTGGTAAAATTGCGACTCATGGCCTCCGCCACCCGGTGGCCTTCCAGAGCAGTTTTGATTTCAATTAAATGGATTTGACTCACCGCCGCATTATCCAGAAACCACCCAATGAATAATGTCCACAGGCCATCCCCCAGACGCCCTCCGATAATTTGCAAGGCCCCCAGAAAAATAAACAGGAAGGCAAAGCCCCGTCCAACGCCAGCGGCAACAAAGGTTGCTTTCCGAAAATTTTTTGTGATGCCCCAGACAATCGCCCGGAACACCCGGCCGCCGTCCAGCGGAAATCCGGGAATTAAATTAAATACTGCCAAAACAATATTGATCATTGCCAGGTACTTCACAATGGCAAAAAGCTGAGGCAGGGAAGTTGTAAATCCCGTTAGCCATTGAAACAAAATTCCAAGAATAAAACTTGTTACCGGCCCTGCCAGCGCAATCCAGAATTCTGCTTTAGCAGAAGGCGGTTCACCCACAATTTGGGCCACACCCCCAAAAATAAACAATACAATTCGCTTAACCGGTAAGCGAAAATACCGGGCTGTAATGGAATGGCCAATTTCGTGAATCAACACACTGGCAAACAACAACAGGGTAGTAATAACTGCAACGGCCCAGTACCAGAATGGACTCCATCCGGGAAACTCCGTCGGAAAATAAGAACGACCCAATATCCAGCTTACCAGTACAAACACTAAAAACCAGGAATAGTCCAGAGCCACTGGAATCCCCAGCACGCGGCCAATGGTTAATGATTGACGGGACATTCGCGTCTCCTTTGTTGTGTGGTTGAATTCTAATGAATTGCGTGGAAATAAAAAACAAAAAATTACAACACAATTCTTTTCTGAACCAACCCCCCTTCCAAAAACCGCGAAATTTCATTTAACCCCAATTTACTAAAACGGCTCGCCACCCTGATCTGCGACGCAAATGTCTCACTAAAACTGCGTCACACGTGACCCAACACGCACAACACAATGTACTTTTCTTTCCATTCATCCTATGAATTCGCTCTTCCCGTTTGGGATTTTTTTCCAGTTCAATACTCTTGGGGAAATTTCCCGATATTTACCAAAACCAATAACAAATTTTATATTCTTACGGTCTGTTTTTCACAAAAAACTGAATAATAAACCAACCAGTACCGAATATATCGGGATACGAGACAAGGCTTTAGCGGGTAACAGCCGTAGCAGTGAAGATGGAGAAGCAATATCGTGCCATTGCTGACACACATTGCCAGTATTGGCAGCAAATCCTTTTAGGTTTATCTTTTAAAATAACAATGGGTTACATCAATTTTTCAAAAGCTGGCACTTTTTTCGCACCATACGGGTGTAATAAATAGCAGAATAACATTTAACCAAAGAGGGTTATATGAAATCACTGAACATTTCCACCCCCGCTGAACTGGACATCACCGGTCACGGCGGAGAGCGCTACGAAGAAATTTTAACCCCCGAGGCCTTGCGCTTCATCCAGAAGCTGGAGGAAACGTTTGGCCCCCGACGCAAGGAATTGCTGGCCCGGCGTATGCAGGTACAGGAAGAAATCAACGCCGGGAAATTTCCGCACTTCCTGCCGGAAACTGCCCACATTCGCGAAAGCGAGTGGCAGGGCCCACCTATTCCACCGGATTTAACCGACCGCCGGGTTGAAATTACCGGTCCGGTGGATCGCAAAATGATCATCAATGCATTGAATTCCGGCGCCAACGTGTACATGGCCGATTTCGAAGACGCCAACAGCCCCACATGGTCTAATGTAGTGGAGGGGCAAATAAATTTAAAAGATGCGGTAAACCGTACCATAGAATATGTAGCACCAACCGGCAAACATTACAAATTAAATGAAACCGTTGCCACATTAATGGTCCGCCCACGGGGGTGGCATTTGTACGAAAAACATGTCCGCTTGAGGGGTGAGCCGGTTTCGGCTTCCTTATTTGATTTTGGATTGTTTTTCTTTCACAACGCCCGGCAATTACTGGAACGGGGCAGCGGACCGTATTTTTATCTCCCCAAGCTGGAAAATCATCTGGAAGCACGCTTGTGGAATGACGTGTTTAATTTTGCTCAGGACGAACTGGGTATTCCCCGGGGTTCCATTCGCGCTACGGTTCTTATTGAAAACATTTTAGCCACGTTTGAAATGGACGAAATTCTGTGGGAACTCCGGGAACATTCCGCCGGATTAAATTGCGGCCGCTGGGACTACATTTTTAGCGTCATCAAAAAATTTCGCAAGTATCCGGAATTTGTACTACCGGACCGCGCCCAGGTGACCATGACCACCCATTTCATGCGTTCCTATTCCAAACTAACAATCAAAACCTGCCACCGGCGGGGCGTCCATGCCATTGGCGGAATGGCAGCCCAAATTCCCATTAAAGATGACCCCAAAGCCAATGAAGAAGCGCTGGCCAAGGTTCGCGAGGACAAAGAACGCGAAGCCGGAGACGGCCACGATGGCACCTGGGTCGCCCACCCCGGACTGGTTCCCATTGCCCGGGAGGTGTTTGACCGCTTGATGCCCACGCCGCACCAAATTCACCGCAAACTGGAAGATGTTCACATTACGGAAACCGATCTGCTCACAATGCCGGAAGGTACCATTACAGAAAACGGCTTGCGAATAAACATTAACGTAGCCATTCAGTATCTGGAGTCCTGGTTGCGGGGAATTGGCTGCGTGCCCATTTACAACCTGATGGAAGACGCCGCAACAGCGGAAATATCCCGTGCGCAGGTCTGGCAATGGTTACATCACGAAGCCCGGCTGGACGACGGACGTCCCGTAACCGAGGCGCTTTACTATCAGTTGGTACCGGAAGAGCTGGAAAAAATCAAACACATGATCGGCGCGGACCGTTTTCATCACGGGAAGTTTGACAAAGCCACTGAATTGTTTAATCGACTTAGCACCTCTAAAGAATTTATCGACTTTTTAACATTAATTGCTTACGATGAGCTGGATTAAATCCGATGTTTAGCAAAAAGCCATAAGGAGACCCCACCCATGTACGATATGGAAGAAATCCTTCGCCTTCAGGAGGACTGGAAAACCAATCCCCGCTGGAAAGGCATTCAACGGCCTTACACTCCGGAAGAAGTGGTAAAACTGCGGGGTAGCATTAAAATTGAATACACACTGGCCCGTCTGGGCGCCGAACGGTTATGGGAGCTTATCCACACGGAACCGTTTGTGCGGGCGCTTGGGGCATTAACGGGGAACCAGGCCGTCCAGATGGTGCAGGCCGGACTTAAAGCCATTTACGTTAGTGGCTGGCAGGTGGCTGCAGACATGAACAACGCCCTGCAGACCTACCCGGACCAAAGCCTGTACCCTGCGGACAGCGTACCGGCCCTTATTCGGCGGATTAACAACGCCCTTCAGCGGGCAGACCAAATTTACCACGCCCAGGGGAAATCCCATACCATGCCGTACTGGTATGCCCCCATTGTTGCCGACGCCGAGGCTGGGTTCGGCGGCGTACTAAACGCTTATGAACTTACCAAAATGATGATTGAAGCGGGTGCGGCTGGCGTACATTTTGAGGATCAGCTTTCTTCTGCCAAGAAATGCGGACACATGGGTGGAAAGGTCCTGGTCCCCACGCAGGAAGCTATTCAAAAGCTGGTGGCTGCCCGATTGGCCGCGGATGTAATGGGTGTGCCCACGGTACTAATTGCCCGCACCGATGCGGATAGCGCCAGGCTCATCACCAATGACATTGACGAACGGGACAAGCCGTTCATTACCGGTGAACGGACGCCGGAAGGATTCTGGGTGGTTAAAAACGGGCTGGAAGCTGCCATTGCCCGTTCCTTATCGTACGCACCGTATGCCGATTTACTGTGGTTCGAAACTTCCAAACCGGATCTGGAAGAAGCCCGGGATTTTGCCGCTGCAATTCACGAAAAATTTCCCGGCAAGCCCCTGGCCTACAATTGCTCCCCCTCTTTTAACTGGAAGCTGAACCTGGATGAAAAAACCATTGCCCGGTTTCAGGAAGAATTAGGGGCAATGGGGTACAAATTTCAATTCGTAACACTGGCAGGTTTCCACGCCATTAATGCTGCCACGTTCGAATTAGCGCATGCGTACCGGGACCAGGGTATGGCTGCGTACACCAAACTGCAGGAACTGGAATTTCAGCTGGAGAAAGACCACGGATATGCTGCGGTTAAACATCAAAGCTTTGTGGGTGCCGGCTATTTTGACCAGTTAACCACGGTCATTACCCGGGGCCAATCGTCCCTGACTGCCCTGAACGGATCCACCGAGGCGGAGCAATTTAGGGAAGAAACGCCGGACTTTGCCGAGGCAGAGAAACATCATCTGCAAGGGAAACCCAAACCGGTAGACCCGGCACCAGATTTACTGGATGATAACAAATCCTCTTGATTTCGTTTTATTTTATTGGAATTCCGGAGCATTGAGGGCAAAATCGCCCTAAATGCTTTCTTACGAGTACTCAGGGGATTGCAACTCCCACCCGGAAAGCCGCTGATTTCCACCATTGTAGCATTTACCCCAAATTGCTACCTGTTTAATGAAAAAGGCTTCAAGCCACGTAAATCCACCCCTCACGGTATGCCCGGGGAATCCCCGGTAACGGAATGTACCCGTACCGCCGGAGCAATTGAAGCGGCGGCAAGCAAGCCAGCAGCGCATCGACCGCATCGCCACCCGGTTGGGCAATGGCGCGTTCCCGGACGTCCGGGGGTAACACCACCGAAAACGCCCGGGATATCCATTCTACAATCTCTGCGCGGGCATGCGTATGTTGTGGTTTCGCGCCTTTATAGGAAACGTACCGACCGTTTTGTTTTAATAAACTGGCCGGGCAAATTTCCAGCACATTCACATGGTGCGGATTGTAAGCCTGAAACGGGAGAACACGCACACCGGGGTCAAATCCCAGCGGGCGGAGCACGGCGCCAATCCCCCAATAGGTTTGCCGGTACAGCCGCAGATTGCAGGGAGAGTATGGTACGCGTTGAATCCGGTCCGTATAGCGCAACGGCTGCGGCCGATATTGCTTACACAGGGCAAACAATGAATCCGCTGACGGAAACTGTTTGAAGAAATCTACTCGGAAGGCAGGAACGGCGTCCGCGGGCATAACCTCCTGAGGTAATCCAAAGGGAAAATCCAGAGCCACAC
>WGBF01000275.1 GCA_015494485.1 bacterium
GATATCGCCTCCCAGTCGCTCTCCAGGCTCACAATACCCACGCCCAGCCGCATCTCCACCAAACGCTCCCCTACCCGGTCATCGGTCAATATCAACTCCACACCCGAATCCTCTATCATGTAGCGCAACCGCTCCTCCGGGTAGTTGCCATCCAGCGGCAGGTACACCCCGCCGGCCTTCATGATACCCAGCAGGGCCATCACCGACCAGCGGCTGCGTTCCATTGCTACGCCCACGACTGTCTCCGCTCCCACGCCATGGCTGCGCAACCAGTGGGCTACCCGGTTGGCACCCTCGTTCAGTTCCCGGTAGCTCAGGGCGCCTTCACCATCTTCCAGTGCCACAGCATCTCCGTGGGTAGCGGCAATGGACTCGAACCACCGCGGTGCGGTGGTATCCAGCTCTTCCGTATGCTGCGGGGGGATCCATTCCATCAGCAGGGTGTGGCGCTCCTCATCGCTCAGCATCTCCAGCTGGCCCACCGGTACATCCGGGTCAGCCGCTATGGCGGAGAGCAACCGCTCAAAATGCCCAATCATCCGCTCGATGGTGGAGCGGTCAAATAAATCGGTGTTGTATTCAAACGTTCCGCTCCAGCGGTTACCGCTGGTTTCCATGGAGAGGGTTAAATCGTACTGCACAGCGGTGCTTTCGGACTCCACCGGAATCATCCGCAAGCCGGGCAGGGTAAATTCCTGCCGCACCACATTGGTATTCTGCAACACAAACATGACCTGGAAAATGGGGGTATAACTCAAATCCCGCTCCGGCGCCAGTACTTCCACCAATTTTTCAAAGGGGATGTCCTGATGCGCGTAGGCCCCCAGCGCCGCTTCCCGCAGCCGTTGCAGTAATTCCTTAAATCCCGGCCGGCCGGAAAGGTCCGTGCGCAACACCAGGGTGTTGGCAAAAAATCCAATCAGGCGCTCCAGCTCCTCCCGGTTGCGATTGGCAATGGGGGTACCCACCACAATATCATCCTGCCCGGAATAGCGATACAGCAACACATTAAATGCTGCCATTAACAGCATGAAGGTAGTAGCATTGGCTTCGCGGGCAATGCGGGTTAAGGGTTCCACAAGATGTTCCGGCAGGGTAAAGGAAATGTGGTCCCCGTTAAACGTCTTCACCGGGGGACGGGGGCGGTCGGTTGGTAATTCAAGCAAGGGCGGCGCACCCTTCAGGGTTTCTTTCCAGTAATTCAATTGCTCTTCCAGTACTTCACCTTGCAGCCAGTTGCGCTGCCAGACGGCAAAATCGGCGTACTGAATGGTGAGTTCCGGTAAAGGAGCGTTTATTCCCCGTAATTTTGCCCCGTAAATTGTTGCCACTTCCTGCACCAGCACATTCACCGACCAGCCATCGGAAATAATGTGGTGCATGGTAAAGATCACCATGTGGCGGTCTTCGCCAAAATGAAGCAGCCGCGTGCGGAACAAGGGACCCTTTGCCAGATCAAATGGCGTGTTGGCTTCTTCCTGAAAAATGCGTCGCGCTGCTTCTTCCTGTTCGCTCTCCGGTAATGCGGACAAATCATCTTCGGGAATATCCACCTCAATTTCGGGAAGAATAATCTGGTAAGGCTGCCCGTCCGTTTCCCCGAAAATCGTGCGCAGTGTTTCATGGCGCTGCACCACTTCCCGGACACTTTCGCGGAATACCGCCACGTCCAGCTTACCTTCCAGTTTCACTGCAAAGGGCATGTTGTAAATGCTCTGGCCGGGGTCCAGTTTATCCAGGAACCACAGCCGCTGCTGGGCAAAGGAAAGGGGAATGTTGCCATCCCGGGGTGCCGGGGTAATCGGCGGCGCCTGCACACTGCCTTCAATACGGGCTTGCTCCACCGCTTCCGCCAGCTCGGCAATGGTGGTGGCATCAAACAGAATGCGCACCGGGAATTTGATGTTAAACGCCTTTTCGATTCGGGAGGCCAGCTGGGTTAC
The DNA here is from genome assembly GCA_015494485.1 of bacterium. Taxonomy (GTDB): domain Bacteria; phylum Calditrichota; class Calditrichia; order RBG-13-44-9; family J042; genus WGBF01. The sequence continues at coordinate 1,944 of WGBF01000275.1, forward strand.
CAACAAGGAGTGTCCCCCCAGTTCGAAAAAGTCGGCGTGAATGCCGACTTTCTCTATTCCCAGAACTTCCTGCCACAATTCGGCCAGGGTTTCTTCGGTGGCATTTCGGGGTGCTACATATTCCTGTTGCGCCACGGCGTGGGTTAACGCGGGTTCGGGATCCGGCAAGGCTTTGCGATCCACTTTGGCATTGGGAGTAAGCGGAATAGCCTCCAGGTAAATGAATGCCATCGGTACCATGTATTCCGGCAAGCGGGATTTCAAAAAGTCCCGCAGCGCGGCCGGATCGATTTCTCCTGCATCACTGGTGTAATAGGTAATCAGGCGGGCATCCCCCCGGATGGTTTTTAGCACCACCACGGTTTCCCGCACGTCGGGATGTTCCGCCAGTACGGATTCGATTTCGCCCAATTCCACCCGGTAGCCGCGGATTTTAATCTGGTCATCCAGCCGGTTAAGGAATTCCAGCTGGCCGGTGGCCAGATATCGCACCCGGTCCCCGGTTTTGTACATCCGCGCCCCTGGAATGGGACTAAAGGGATCCGGCACAAACCGCTCTGCGGTTAATTCCGGACGGTTTAAATAGCCCCGGGCTACCCCTTCGCCACTGATGTACAACTCGCCCGGCACCCCCACCGGAACCGGCTGCAGGTGTTCATCCAGCACATACACCCGGGTGTTGGGAATGGCGCGCCCGATGGGCACGGAACCCCGCCCTCGTTCTTGAGGCGGCACTTCGTACACCACACACCCAACAACCGTTTCCGTGGGCCCGTATTCATTGAACAGTCGTACATTCGGGGCATGCTCCTGCCAGAACCGAATCTGGTCGTAGGTTAAATTTTCCCCGCCAATAATTAATGCCCGTGCAGCCCGTTTGGCATCCTCAGGCGTTAATTGCTGGCGCAGAAGTTCCAGATGGGCCGGAGTAATTTTTAACAGGCTGTAATTGCCCTGCGTTTTGATGGCATTGGCCAGCGCCTCCACATCGTTGCCTTCCGGAAGCAGGCGCAACCGTTTGCCAATTAACAGCGGCGGGAATAACGCGGTAACAGTGGCATCGAAAGCCACCGTGCTGTGCACCAGCGTCCCCTTGCCCTCCGCGACGGGATAGGCAGACAACACCCAGCCCAGATAATGGCTTAAGCCCCGATGGGTAATCATGGTGCCTTTGGGGCGTCCGGTGGAACCAGAGGTGTAAATAATGTAGGCCAGATTATCCGGGTGGATTTCCACGTTGGGATTTTTACGCGACGCACGGGCAATACGGGGCCAATCGGTGTCCAGGCAGAGGGAGGGTATTTCTGGCACCAGATCTTTTACCGGTAAGGTGGAATGGGTTAACAACATGCGTATTCCGGAATCGGTTAACATGTAACGCAGGCGGTCTTCCGGATAGGACGGGTCAATGGGAACGTACGCCCCACCGGCTTTTAAGACCCCCAGAATCGCCACCACCAGTTCCGGAGAACGCGGCAGGCTAATCCCCACCGGCACATCGGCACCCACCCCCTGTTTCCGCAGGAAATTGGCCAGATGGTTGGCCCGCCGATTAAGGGTTTCGTAATCCAGGGTTTCCCCTTCAAATTCCACCGCCACGGAACCCGGCGTGACTTCGGCAATGCGTTCAAATCGTTTGTGAACCGGCTCGGTTAACACCGGCGGCTCTGTGGCGCCGTTCCATTTTTCCAGCACCAGCCGGCGCTCTTCGCGGGTAATTAAGGGAATGCGGTCGATGGGCACTTCGGGATTTTCCGCAATGGCCGTTAAAATATTGCGGAAGTGCTTAAGCATCCGCTCAATGGTATCGGGATTGAACAAATCGGTATTAAATTCCAGCGCGCCGGAGTAGCGCTCGCCTTCTTTGACCATGAACAACGTCAAATCGAATTTGGCCGTGCCGCTGTGAATGGACAGGGGTTCAATTTGCAGATCGGACACCTGTTCACCCCGCACCGGCGTATTCTGCAGGGCAAACATGACCTGAAAGAGGGGCGAATGGCTGAGGCTGCGTTCCGGTTGAACCGCTTCCACCACCTTTTCAAACGGCACATCCTGATACGCATACGCATCCAGGGCATCTTTTTTCACCCGTTCCAGCAATTCCAGAAACGACGGGCTACCATCCAGTTTGGTTCGCAACACCAGGGTGTTGACAAAGAAACCAATCAGGTTTTCAATTTCTTTGCGGGTTCGGTTGGCAATAGGCGTACCGATGCAAATATCATCCTGCCCGCTGTACCGGTACAACAGAATCTGGAATGCCGCCAGAAAGGTCATAAACGGGGTGGCGCCAATGGCAGTGCCCACTTCTTCCAATTTTTGGGAAATGTCCCGCGGCAGCCGGAATACTTTGTAACTGCCGTTGTACGTTTGCACGGCCGGCCGGGGACGATCGGTGGGCAGTTCCAGCAACGGTGGGGCATCTTTTAAATAATTTTTCCAGAAATTCAAATGGGCTTCCATCACCTCGCCCTGCAACCAGTTGCGCTGCCAATAAGCAAAATCCGCATACTGAATTTTCAGTTCCGGCAGCGGAATGGGCTGATGGTGGCGCAGGGCATTGTAAATGACGGCAATTTCCCGCATCAGTACTTTAATGGACCAGTCATCGGAAATGATGTGGTGCATGACCAGAATTATCACGCTGCTGGTATCGCTTTCCCGTGCCACTTTCACTCGAAAGAGGGGCAAGGTATCCAGCGGAATGGGCGTGGTGGCGGTGCGGTGCAGCAATTCCCGAATGGCTTGTTCCCGTTTTTCCCGCGGTACGTTCCGAAAATCTTCAATGTCCAGGGAAAGCTGGTACGCATCATGAATGACCATGCGCGGTTTGCCATCCACCGCGTGGAAGGTGGTGCGTAAACTTTCGTGGCGGCGCAGCACTTCATTGACTGCCTTTTCCAGCAGGGCAAAATCCAGCTTTCCTTTAATGCGGAATGCTTCCGGAATGTTGTAAAAGGGGCTGTTGGGCTCCAGTTGGTCCAGGAACCACAGGCGTTCCTGGGCAAAGGAAAGCGGCAGTTCCTGGTCGCGGGGCACCGGTACGATGGGCGGGGCCTCCAGGCCTTTTTCCACCCGGCGGGCGGACTCCACAAATTCCGCCAGCCCGGCCACAGTGGGATTTTCGAAAACCTTGCGCAATGGCACTTCCACGTCCAGCACCTCCCGCAATCGGGAAACCAACTGGGTTGCCAGCAGGGAGTGCCCGCCAATCAGGAAGAAGTTGTCCGTCACGCTGACCTGTTCCACATCCAGCACCTCTTTCCACACTTCGGCGATTTTTTCTTCCAGCTCATTGCGGGGGGCCACAAAGGGTTCGTCGTCGTCGCGGACAATCCGGTCCGGTTTGGGCAGTGCTTTCCGGTCCACTTTTCCGTTGGGGGTCAAGGGAAGTTGTTCCAGCACCACAAAGGCAGAAGGGACCATGTAATCCGGCAATTTTTCCATTAAAAATTTGCGCAGGTCGCTAACGGAAAAGTTTTCCGGGTCATGGGGTACCACGTAACCCACCAACCGTTTATCTCCGGGACTGTCTTCCCGCACGATGACCACACCTTCTTTAACCCCGGGGTGTTTGGTCAGGGCTGTTTCCACTTCCCCCAGTTCAATGCGGAAGCCCCGCACTTTCACCTGGTGGTCGATGCGTCCCAGAAATTCGATGTTCCCATCCGGTAAAAACCGGGCCAGGTCACCGGTGCGGTACAGCCGTTCCCCTTTTTCGGAATAGGGATTGGCAACAAATTTCTCCGCGGTTAAATCCTGGCGATTGTGATAGCCACGGGCTAAATTCATGCCCCCCACGCACACTTCGCCGGGGACGCCAATGGGTACCGGATTTAAAAATTCATCCAGAATATAAATTTGCGTATTGGGGAACGGGACACCGATGGGCACCAGCCGCTCCAGGGGTAAATTCAGGTCCCGCGCTTCAAAATAGGAACTGTCAATGGTGGCTTCGGTAAGCCCAAAGGTATTCAATAAGCGGGTATCCGGGCCAATAAAATCCAGAAATTTTTTGTATTCGCTCACGTACCACACATCCGAACCGGCAATGAGCACCCGCATGAAATCCAGCTTTTGCTCAATGTCCTCCAGATGTTGAATCAGATTTCGCAGGACGGCCGGAACAAATTCCGCAATCGTCACGTGCTCCTTGCGCATCAATTCATAGAGGCGCGGCGCATCCAGCAGGTATTCCCGCGGTACCAGAACCAATTTCCCTCCGGAACACAACGCCCGTACAAAATCCCCGGAGAACACATCGAAAGAAAAGTTGGCCATTTGCAAATGGGCATGCTGGGTTTCCCGCAACCCAAACACTTTTTCCCACCCGAAGTAGGCATTCACCAGGCTGCGGTGAGAAATCATGGTGCCCTTGGCTTTCCCGGTGGTGCCGGAGGTGTAAATCATGTACACCAGGTTATCGGGTTCCATGTCCACGGCAGGATTATTGTCCGCTTCGCCGGAGATTTCCTCCCATTCGGCATCAACGGCAATGATGTGACCTTCAAACGGCGGCAGGTTGGACCGTACCTCGGCGCTGGTTAACAGAATGGGCACGCCGGAATCTTCCAGCATGTAGGCGATGCGTTCCTGGGGATACGCAGGGTCAATGGGGACGTACGCCCCACCTGCTTTCATTACCCCCAGCACGGAGACAATCATCTCCAGGGATTTGTCCATGCAAATGCCGACCTTCACTTCCGGCCGTACGCCGGCCCGAATAAGGTAATGCGCCAGTTGGTTGGCCCGCTGGTTTAGCTCAGCATAACTCAAATACTGCCCCAAATAGGCCACCGCCACCGCATCGGGATTTTCCAGCACCCGGTATTCAAACAAATGGTGGGCACACAGATTTTCCGGCCGGGGCTCTTCGGTGGCATTCCACTCAATTAAAACCTTTCGGCGTTCCTCTTCCGGGAGAATATTTAACAGGCCGATGCGCTCGTCGGGATTTTCCACCACGCTTTGCAACAACGTGTGGTAATGAGAAAGCATGCGTTTAATGGTACTGGCGTCGAACAAATCCGTGTTGTATTCCACGGAAACGGACATGCCGCGAACGGATTGGGAAATGCTAAAGGTTAAATCAAACGTTGAAGTGCCCATGTCCACATGAATTTGCTCCAACTGTACCCCCGGAAGGGCATGGGCTTTCACCGGCGCATTTTGCAGAATGAACATCACCTGAAACAGCGGGGTATGGCTCATATCGCGGTCCAGCTGCAGGGAATCCACAATCATCTCGAAGGGGATGTCCTGGTGCTGGTACGCCTCCAGGGTTATATTTTTCACCCGCTGCAGCAATTCGCGGAAGGTAGGATTGTTGGAAAGGTCCGTTCGCAAGACCAGGGTGTTAATAAACAGCCCGATAATGTGTTCCAGTTCCTCCTGTCGGCGATTGGCGACCGGGGTTCCCACACAAATGTCATCCTGCCGGGAATATCGGTGCAACAGCACCTTAAAGGCTGCCACCAGCAGCATAAACATGGTGACTCCTTCCTTGCGGGCCAGGTCTTCCAGACGGCGCGTCAATTCGGCTGAAACGGTCATCGTTTCGCTGGAACCCACATTGGTGTACACTGGCGGGCGCGGGCGGTCTGTGGGTAATTCCAGAACGTCCGGGGCACCGGCTAATTTTTGTTTCCAGTATTCCAGTTGTTTTTGAAGCGGCTCCCCTTTCAAAAATTCCCGCTGCCACTCAGCATAATCCGCATACTGCAATTCCAGCTCCGGCAACGGCGACGGTTTCCCCTGAATAAATGAGGCATACAGGGTGGTTATTTCATGAATCAGAATGCCCACCGAC
>WGBF01000276.1 GCA_015494485.1 bacterium
TGCGCACGGATACCGGTGTGCGGGTAATTGGTAACCTGGACAAACTTCAGTTTCAATTTCCGGCGATTCCTCCAGCGTTGTTTACCCGTCCCACGCTGGTGTGGAAGGTGGACAATCTGCGCAAATCGACGCACCAGCTGGAATTGAGTTATTTAACGCGGGGGTTTTTCTGGGAGGCAAATTACGTCGCGGAGCTGGACGAGGCACGGAAGGAACTCCGGTTAACCTCCGGGGTGACGATTAAAAACCGTACCCGAGTGTCGTTTCCCAATGCGCGTTTAACCCTGGTTGCCGGACAATTGCATCTGCTGTCCAATGCGCTTCCCGTACAACCCCGGTACGAAACCATGGCCAAAACAGCCGCGCCGGCCCCGGCGTTTCGTACCCAGCCGGCATTTGAGTATCATCGCTACACCTTAAACCGAAGCATTACCATTCCTAAAAATGACGAAATCTACATTCCCTTTGTCGCACCGGCAATTTTTCCGTTTACCAAAAAATATATTTTTGATGCCCGACAGGATGCCCGGAACGCCCTGGTGGAAGTTCACTTTACCAATCAGCCCCGCCGGGGAAAAGCTGTTCCGCTACCCGCCGGAACGGTGCGGGTATTTGTGCGGGAGGATGATACCCCGATGTTTGTTGGCGAAGCACGCATTCCCCATACGCCCGTAAAGGAAGCCATGCACTTGCGGGTGGGGAAAGCTTTTGACGTGCTGGGCGAACGGAAGGAAGTGTCCCGCCGCCAGATTGCTAAAAATGTGGTGGAACGAGAAGTGGAAGTAGAACTTCGCAATCGGAAGAAAGATGAGGCTGTCACCGTAGAAGTACGGGAATATGCCAGTGGGGAATGGAAAATTCTTCAATCCAACTTTCCGTACAGAAAAGAAAATATCAACACCGTTGTTTTTACAGTACCTATTGAACCGGGGGAACGTGAAACGTTGAAATACAGGATACAGGAAGCATGGTAGATTCCCAGGACAAAAAATTCCCGTTTTCATATCGCACCGTTCAGCAAATAAAAGCCGAAGAATACGAGCGATTTTTCGATCGCCTGGAGCATTATCATCCTTATGCCAATCACCTGGGTGAAGTGCACTGGATGACGGAAGCCCAGGGGCTTCAGCAGCACGAATTTTATCTGTATGAGCCCGGCTTCTGGGAACGGCTAAAGAAAAAACTGTCCGGCCGTAGATACCCGGATTTAAACCGGCTACCACGGCCGGAGCGCGAATTGCGGCTTCAAATTCGCAAATATCTGGAAGAAAAATACATTGGCCGGGTAACACGGGAAACTGCCGGCATGCTGCCCGATGAATGGGAATACCCACTCTCCCCGGAACGCATTGAGGCAATTCCGATTACGGTGGAAGTGCTGCAATCCCGGCCCTGGCCCAAACAGGTCATCTGGGGCGCCATTGCGCTGCTCTTGTTGATTTTTGTTGGCATCGGCTTTCTGGTTACCATGGAAAAGCCTAAAACCGGGAGCTTGCTGGTCAAGACCAATATTCCCGGCAGCCGGGTGTACATGGATGACGATGAATTTATTGGATACAGCGATAAGGTCATTAAAAACATTCCCATTGGTACACATCGGTTTAAGGTGGAAAAAAGTCAGTATGTGGCAACACCACCGGTCAAGGAAGTACAGATTGTGCCGGATTCCCTGCACGTGCTGGAATTTACCTTGAAGCCGCAGTCTTCCGCTGTGATTGGCTACCTGAAGGTGTACGCGGATTATGACAATGCCGAAGTAATTATTGATGATGAAAACATGGGAACCCTGGCCCGGCAGAATGTATTTCCACTGGAAACCGGAATGCACCGGGTCAGCGTGCGAAAGAAGGGGTACGTATCGGTTCCCCCGGAAGACCAGGTCATCATCTCCAGCGGAGATACCACCGTATTTTTTGTGAACCTGATTCCCCTCTCTCAGGCAAACCGCGGTTCGCGCAGCAGTACAACCACTTTGGGGTCACTGGAAGTAACCGCCAATGTAAGTGGTGCCCGTATTTATTTAAATGGGCGGGACAGTGGCAAAGAAACCGATTACATTTTTACCGATTTGCCCTTCGGGAAGTACACCGTTCGGGTGGTGAAAGACGGATACAAAGTGTCGCCTCCGGAGGTACAGGTTCTGTTAAATGCCGCCAATCCCGCTGGGGAAGCCCAGTTTTCCCTGGTACAGAATTTTGAAGAGGTGGTCATTACCACCGAGCCGGTGGAGGCGGATATATTTGTGGATGGGGAACTGAAAGGAAAAGGCAATTTCCAGGGATTGCTGGAAATTGGTGAGCACGAAATCCGTTTCGGTAAGGTAAAGGG
>WGBF01000277.1 GCA_015494485.1 bacterium
GGGGCTACTTCCACCAGATCCAGTCCGTAATCTTCTGCTTTCTGCAATGCTTCCTTGGTGGAAACTATTCCCAGTTGTTTGCCGTCCGGCCCAATTAACCGTACCTGCGGTACGCGTATTTGTTGGTTGACCCGTATAGAATCTTTTTTACCGATGCGATGCTCCTTTGTGCTTTAACCTACTTTTTTAATTTAATTTCGTGTAAGAGTCGATCCCGAAATTCATCCAGCGTCATGCTACCTAAATCCCCTTCCCCTTTATGCCGCACGGAAAGGGTTTGATTTTCCACTTCTTTATCCCCAATGATGACCATATAGGGAATTTTATTCACTTCCGCTTCGCGAATTTTAAACCCTACCTTCTCGTTGCGGGTATCCAGCTCCACCCGCACATTGGCATTGCGCAATTCCTGGTAAATGCGGTGCGCATAGTTGTGATGCCGATCCGCAATGGGCAGCAGAGTAACCTGCACCGGTGCCAGCCACAGCGGAAATGCACCGGCGTAATGTTCAATTAAAATACCAAAGAAACGCTCCAGGGAACCAAACAGCGCCCGGTGCACCATGATGGGCCGGTGTGGCTTACCATCCTCGCCAATGTATTCCATGTCGAAACGCTCCGGCAGATTGAAGTCCACCTGCACCGTGGAACACTGCCAGGAACGTCCCAGCACATCGCGAATTTTAATGTCGATTTTCGGCCCGTAGAATACCCCTTCACCGGGGTCGATTTCATACTCCAGCCCTTTTACTTCCAGCGCATTTTGCAATGCATTGGTTGCTGCATCCCAGTTTTCCAGGGTGCCTACGTATTTTTCCGGGCGGGTGGAAAGATACACATCATACTCATTAAACCCAAAGGTCTGGAGGATGTAAATTACCAGATCCAGTACCTTAACAATTTCGTCCGTCAGTTGATCCGGCGTACAGAAAATATGGGCATCGTCCTGGGTAAACCCGCGGACACGCATTAACCCGTGCAACACCCCCGACCGTTCATAGCGGTACACCGTACCGAATTCGGCAAATCGCATGGGCAAATCGCGGTAGCTGCGCAGGTGCGACTTGTAAATGGTAATGTGAAAAGGGCAGTTCATGGGCTTTAGCTGGTATTCCACATCGTCCATGACCATGGGCGGGAACATATTTTCCCGGTAAAACCCGGTGTGCCCACTGGTTTCCCACAACTGCAGCTTGGCTACGTGAGGGGTGTAGACCAGCTCGTACCCGTGCTTGTAATGTTCATTAATCCAGAATTCTTCCATAATGCGGCGCACCCGCGCCCCTTTGGGATGCCACAAAATCAACCCGTTCCCGATGGATTCCTGAATGGAAAACAAGTCCAGCTGCTTGCCCAGCTTGCGGTGATCCCGTTTTTTGGCTTCTTCGATGCGGTGCAGGTGTTCCTCCAGCATCTTTTTCTTGGGATAACTGGTGGCGTACACCCGCTGGAGCATTTTATTCTTTTCATCCCCGCGCCAGTATGCACCGGCCACACTCAGCAACTTAAAATTTTTCCCAATTTTACCGGTGGATACCAGATGCGGCCCCCGGCACAAGTCAGTAAATTCCCCCTGGGAGTAAGCAGTAATGACTTCATCTTCAGGAAGGTCGTTAATCAGTTCAATTTTTAAATCTTCATGAATTTGTTTGAAGAATTCCAGCGCTTTTTCGCGGGGGAGCACTTTACGAATAATCGGATAGTCTTCCTCAACAATCCGGGCCATTTCTTTTTCAATTTTCTCGAAATCCTCTGGCGTAATGGGCCGGTCCAGCTCAATATCGTAATAAAAGCCGTCCTCAATGGGGGGACCAATTCCCAATTTGGCCTGAGGGAAAATGCGCTTTATGGCCTGCGCCATCAGGTGCGCCGAACTGTGCCAGAAGACGTATTTGCCTTCTTTATCTTCCCAGGTTAAAAAGCGAAATTCACCGTCTTCTTCAATGGGACGGTTTAATTCCAGAATGCTATCATTCAATTTGGCCGCCAGCACCTTTTTACGGAACTGGGGACTCATTTCCTCCAGAATTTGCTGCGGGGTTGTTCCTTTGGGATACTCCCGCACGCTACCATCGGGAAATGTTAAACGGACTTTCTCCTGCTTACTCATCACGTACAACCTTCCTGATATTAAATAAAGCCACGAATTAACATTCGTGGCCCCAACATACTTCAATCTGGTGGGGCGGGCCAGAGTCGAACTGACGACCTCCACGATGTCAACGTGGCGCTCTAACCAACTGAGCTACCGCCCCAGGCCGTTAAATGGCGGAAAAATATAACTTTTGCACCGTCCAAATGCAAGAATAAGTTTAAACCGTAGCGGGGCAAAATGGGTGAAAAATCCAACCCATGGCTAAAGCCCACGGGCTATAAGCAGTCCGTCCCTCCGGGACGGTTTTTCCTTCCCCCTCTCTTTCAGCGAAAGAGAGGGGGCCAGGGAGTGAGTTTAAGGCATTACTCCACCGCCAAGTACGTGAAGAACGTTACATATTATTCCTCTTCTTTCCTTGGCGCCCTCCGCGTCCTCTGCGGTTTTCAAGTAAAAAGCGTCAAAATGAATTTTGACGATCCAGTAAATTCCTGCCCCATTTATTTAGGTTTATTGATTTATAAAACCCGCCCTTGGATATCGGGGATGTGCATATTTTTGGTGTGACGCCCCTTCAGGGCTGGGGTGATGCCGGATGCTCCCTTACCTGGGGCTTTGCCCCAGGCTATCTGTGTGCGAGCGCTTCGCGCTCTTCATTTTTCTCTGTCTTTTCACAATTTTTACCAGCAAGCCAGACCCCTTAGGGGTCAAACACGGGCAGCCCAGGGTGAAGCCCTGGGTAAAGACAAACCACAAGAAGATTAAAGCTCTGAAGGAGCGA
>WGBF01000278.1 GCA_015494485.1 bacterium
GCCTGCGCCAGGTTGATCAAGCCCCGGTGGGCCAGCAGGGTGCCCTTGGGACGGCCCGTGGAACCGGAAGTGTAGATGACGTAGGCCAGGTTCTCCGGAACGGTTACGTTTTCCGGGTTTTCGGCCGCTTCCTGGGCGATGGTTTCCCATTCTTCATCCACGGCAATTACCTGAACCCGCTCCGGTACGGTTAAAAATTCCCGAACCATTTTCTGCGTTAACAGCACCGGAATGCAGCTGTCCTCAATCATGTACTGCACGCGTTCCGGCGGGTAGGTGGGGTCAATGGGCACAAAGGCACCGCCCGCCTTCAGAACTCCCAGCATGCTTACCACCATCTCAATGCTGCGGTCCATGCTGATGCCCACCAGCACCTCCGGACCTACCCCCTGCTTGCGCAGGTAATGCGCCAGTTGATTGGCACGGACGTTCAGCTCCTGGTAGGTCAGCCGCTGGTCATCCAGTTCCACCGCAATGGCTTGCGGATGTGCTGCGGCCACCTGTTCGAATTTCTGATGCACGCACAGCGATTCGTCAAAAGGCTTACGGGTGGCATTCCACTCCACCAGCATGCGGTGGCGTTCTTCCTCCGACAGCAATGGCAACCGTGCCACCGGGACATCCGGCTGCGCCAGCGCTTCTCTTAACAGAGTTTCAAAATGGCCCATCATGCGACGGATGGTGGCTTCGGTAAACAAATCGGTGTTGTATTCCCAGAAGGTAAACAGGGCATCGTCTGTTTCGGAAACGGTCAGGGTTAAATCATATTTGGCGATGCGGGCTTCGTATTCAAACGGTTCCAGTACCAGTTCCGGCAATTGCAATCCGGCATCCATCCGATTCTGAAACACAAATGCGACCTGGAAAATGGGAGAGTGGGTTAAATTCCGCTCCGGTTGCAACACTTCCACCAGTTTTTCAAACGGCAATTCCTGATGTGCAAAGGCATTCAACGTGGTTTCCCGCACCTGACGAATTAATTCTTTAAAATTCAGTTGAGGAGTAAATCGTGCCCTTAACACCAGTGTGTTGACAAAAAATCCAATGAGTTTTTCCACCTCCCGCAAATTCCGGTTGGCAACCGGGGTACCAACCAGAATGTCATCCTGGCCACTGTACCGGTGCAACAGGGTTTGAAACGCAGCCAGCAGGGTCATGTACGGCGTTACACCGCGTTTCCGGCTAAACTGATGCACGGCCTGAGTTAATTCGGTGGGCAATTCCCGACGCAGCGTCTGGCCGTGGTAACTTTGAACCGGTGGGCGTGGCTTGTCCGTAGGTAATTCCAGTACCTGGGGCGCATCGGCCAGTGCTTCTTTCCAGAACGCCACGTGGCGTTCCAGCGTTTCCCCCTGCAAAAATTGCTGTTGCCATACCGCGTAATCCACGTACTGGATGTCAAGCTCGGGAAGGTCCGGTTCCGTCTGGTTGACGGCAGCAGCGTACAATTTACCCAGTTCTTCAATTAACACGCCCACGCTCCAGCCATCGGCAATGATGTGATGCACACACCCGATAATGGCATAATCGGTTTCATCCAGTTTCAACAACCGAACCCGAAACAGGGGGCCGTTTTCCAGGTCAAAGGGCGTTAAGCCTTCCTGGGTGGCCTTTTTCCGGGCCACATCCAACCGCTCGTCCGGTGGAAATACTGACAAATCTTCCACCGGAAGTTCAATGGGTTCAAAGGGGTGAATAATTTGCACCGGTTCACCGTTTACTTCCGAAAAGGTAGTGCGCAGCGTTTCGTGGCGCCGGATAATTTCGTTTAAACTGTTCTCCAGCGCCGAAATGTTCAATTGCCCCCTTAACCGCAGCGCAATGGGGATATTGTACAGGGCTGTTCCCTTTGCCAGCTGGTCCAGGAACCACAGCCGTTGCTGGGCAAAGGAAAGGGGCATGTGATCCCGGCGTTCCACCCGTTGAATGGGTGGCATTTCCACCTGGGCTTCCCGCCGCAGCAATATTTCCACCTGCCGGGCAATACCTTCCACCGTGGAATGTTCAAAAATATCCCGCAAAGGCACGTCCAGGTCAAACGCTTCCTTCAGGCGGGAAAGCAATCGGGTTGCCAGCAGGGAATGGCCGCCCAGTTCAAAAAAGTCGTCTAACACGCTCACCCGGGGAACGTTCAATAAATCTTTGAAAATTTCCGCAACGACTTCTTCCACGGGATTGCGGGGCGAAACAAATTCTTTCCTGAAAATGTGTTCGCTTTGCGGTTCCGGTAACCGGTCCCGGGCAACTTTGCCATTTTCCGTAAGGGGGAATTGGTCCATCGGCACAAACGCCGCCGGAACCATGTAATCCGGCAATTGCTTCTCCAGATAGGTTCGCAGCGCTTGCGGCGTAACGCTTGCCCCTTCTTTTGGAATGAAATATCCCACCAGCAGGGAATTTTCGTTGACCTTCCGCAACACCACAACCGCATCCTGCACATCCGGATGTTGCTGAAGTAAATTTTCAATTTCTCCCAATTCTACCCGGAAGCCGCGGATTTTCACCTGAAAATCCAGTCGTCCCACATATTCCAGATTTCCATCCGGCAACAACCGGGCAATATCCCCCGTTCGGTACACCCGGGCCTGCCCTTGTTCATCAAACGGGTCGGGAACAAATTTTTCCGCAGTTAATTCCGGGCGATTCAAATATCCACGGGCTAACTGCACCCCGCCCACATGCAACTCTCCGGGTACGCCAATGGCACACAAACGCCCATGCCGATCCAGGACACGCAAATAGGTATTCCAGTGGGGTTTTCCAATGGGAACCGTTTGAAGCTGCTCAACCCGTTCCGCATCCACATCGTAAAAACTACACCCTACCGTGGCTTCTGTAGGTCCGTATCCGTTTACGAAATGCCGGCCGGGTGCCCACCGTTGCGCTACCGGAATGGAGCACGCTTCACCCGCCGAAATTGCATGGCGAAAATCGGGAAATTTCCGCGGCGGCAATGTCTGCCAGTAGGATGGCGGAAAAGTTCCCCAGTGAATGGGAATGCTTTCAATTAAATCCGCCATGTGCTCCACATTCAAAATGACATCACGCGGCACGATGTGCAGCGTGGCGCCATTGAGCAAGGCGCCAAAAATTTCAATAACAGAACCATCAAAACTGTACGAAGCAAATTGCAAGGCATTAGTTCCGGGTTGAACCGCAAAGTAGTCCCGCACAAAATGGATGAGATTGACGACCCCCCGATGCGCCAGTACCGTTCCTTTAGGCTTTCCGGTGGAACCGGAGGTGTAAATAACGTAAGCCAGGTGAGATGGATTTACTGCCGTTTCCGGATTCACATCCGGGGCATCGGCAGCAGGGTCCTCCTTACCTCCAATTTCTACCACATGCCCGGTAAAATCCCCCAACAGATGACGGGATTGGGTATGGGCAATGACAATCTGAACCCCGGAATCGTTCAGCATATACTGAATGCGCTCCGCCGGATAAATGGGATCCAGCGGTAAATACCCGCCTCCCGCTTTTAAAACGCCCAGAATGGCAATGAGCGTATCAATTGACCGGGGAACGCAAACCCCCACCAGCGTTTCTTTTGCTACCCCCAAATCCTTCAAATGGTGGGCAAGGCGATTGGCAGCCCGGTTTAGTTCTCCGTACGTTATTGTGGTCGTTTTGCCATCCGGATGATGAAAAACAGCTGCCGTTGCCCCGGCATGTTCGGCAACGATTTGCTCAAAGCGGGACACAATCGTTTCCCCTTCCGGCAGGGAAACGGTCTTTCCAGTCAACGTCGACAAAATTGTCTGTTGCTCCTCGGCACTCACAATCGGAATCCGCACAACCGGCTGGTCGGGGTCTTCCACAAAACCGCGCAAAATATTTTCCAGATGGGATAACAACCGCTCGATTGTCTGGCGACCAAATCGGGTGGCATCAAACGCAACTAACAGGTGGATATTCTCTCCGGGTGCCGCGACAATGGTCAATGGGAAATTGGTTCGTGCATGGGTCTTTACACTTTCCACATCCAGCGCCATTTGCCGCTCGTTCATTGCCCGGTCCACCGGGTAATTTTCAAAAACGAAAATGCTGTCGAATAACGGCGTACCTGCGGGCACATCGCTCCAGTTTTGTACCTTCACCAGCGGTGTGTATTCAAACTGGCGCATTTTTACCATGAGCGCCTGGTTTTCGGCCAGCCATTCCCGAACCGATTGCCCCGGGCGAATCCGAACCCGAACGGGCAGGGTGTTAATGAACATCCCCACCATTTCTTCCACTCCGGGGATTTCCGGGGGACGCCCGGAGACGGTTGCACCAAACACCACATCATCCTGCCCAGCGTAATACGATAGCAATAATGCCCAGGCACTTTGCAAAATGGTGTTCACGGTAATTTGATTTTCCCGAGCCAGTTGTTCCACCGCCGAAGAAAGCCCGGCGGATAACGACACCGCTACCCGGTCGTAATCCCGGCGCCCTTTTTCATCACCGGGTATGGCATCGATATTCAACGGCGTGGGTGCGGTAAAGCCGTGCAGTAATTCTTTCCAGAATTGCTCTGCAGCCTTTTCGTCCTGCCGCTTGAGCCACTGAATATACTGCTTGTAGGGTCGAAC
>WGBF01000279.1 GCA_015494485.1 bacterium
AATCCCAGCCTAATTCTCTTAATTTCTCATCAATTAATGTTTTGGCGTTTTCTTCGTTGGTCATAAAATCTTATACGCATCATTCTTTTTCATTAAGAAATTTTTGTAAATCGCTGGCCCGAAGCAATTTTTGGGGTTCACCAAAATACACAAACGCCTCCACCTCTGTGCTGTTGGTTTTTACCCGCACCTTACATCGCCGGTACAACGTCCCTTCATCTTCGTAATGATCCAGACGCTGAATGGCTTCCGTATCCACATTTTTAAGTAAAATTCCCTTTACTTTATGCCGCGGATCCGGAAGCAACAACGGATAAGAATATGGCGGGTCGACTTTTTTGTAACCGGGGAGCTCTGCAGGTTCTCCTTCAAATTCTTTACCGGTAATGGTTTTTAACAAACGCAGATCGGTCAATGTGCCGTAAACAAAAACGTAATGGCTGTCCTTTTTCATTATCCATCATCCTCCTCAATGCCAGGGAATAAATTCCTGAAATATTTTATCCACCATTGAAACTGTTTAATGCCAAATCCGGTTTCAAGGCGGAAAAAATCGCGTTCCTGAATACAGAACTTCATCACCTCGTCATCGTATTCCTCAACAATCTCTAATAACTCCTGCACCATCTGCGTTAAAGCGGCCAATGCCTGCTGACGAAAAGTTTTAAATTCCCGAACCGCTTCCTGAAAACGACGCTCCGTTTTTACGCCCAGCCAGATGGGCAAATAATGGGTTAAAAACCGCCGATGACGGGAAAGAAATTTCCAGTACTCCTGAGGTGGATAGGCCAGTTCAAGGTTCCCGGCGCGTACAATTGCCTCCAGGCGTTGGGCATAGCCGGTTCGATACCGGGTAATGGCCTCTTCAAGATGTTCCAGGTGACGGTCAATTTTCCTTCGAAGGGTAAGTGGCAGGGGCTGAAAATGGTGATCTTTGAGCAATTTCCGTTGAATTCGCTTTTCCGGCTCTTCAAACAAATACCCATCCAGCCGGTAGGGTTTGCCCTGCTCCGGCAGATCGTTAAACTCCCCCCGGGCAATCGCTTCCTGGATTTTTTCTTCCGCAATTTTTTGAATAATGTGCATGCGCCCTGCTCCTGTACATTGAAAAAGATATTTTGTCACCGCAGAACTGTCAAGCAAAAGCTGATTGATATTGAAACTTTTTGGCATTAAAATAATTTCACAACAATGAATAGTAATAGGAGGGCATGGCAATGAAAACAATTTTCTGGGATGTTGATACCCAATATGATTTTATGATGCCGGATGGTAAACTGTACGTTCCGGATGCAGAAAAAATTATTCCCAATCTGAAACAATTAACCAGTTACGCCCGCGAAAAACACATTCCCATATTTGGCTCGGTGGATTACCACAATCCCAACGACCCGGAAATTTCCGACAACCCGGATTTCCGGGAAACATTTCCGCCGCACTGCCTGAAAGGCGATCCGGGCCAGGAAAAAATTGAAGCCACACGGCCGGAAAATCCCCTCTGGATTGACAGTGACCCCATTCCGGAAGAGGAGCTCCGGAATATGCTATCCCGCCATCGCGGAGAAATTATTTTCCGCAAACAACGCTTTGACGTGTTTTCCAACCCCAACGTGATCCCGGTGTTAAACATTGTACAACCGGAACGCATTGTCGTTTACGGGGTTGCCCTGGATGTGTGCGATAAATATGCCGTAGAAGGTTTTCTGAAGTTGGGCAAGTATGACATCTGGCTGGTGGAAGATGCTACCAAGCCCATTTACCCGGAAGCGGCGGAAAAACTGCTGGAAGAATGGAGCAAAAAGGGCGTGCGCATCGTTAAAACAGCAGATATTGTAGAAAAAGAAGCGTTATTTACGGAAGCGGTAGTTTCCTGAAAGCATTGGCCCTCCGGACCCCATCCCCGCTGAGCACATTGGTGCCAGGGGATGGGGTTCTTTTTTATATATTCTCTCTATCGGACCACATCATGGTCCGCATCTGCTGAATGACCGTGTCCAATCCCGAAAAAAAAGCCCGTTTGAGTACCGCTTTCCCTACAATCATATCCTCAACAAACGGTAGGGATTTTAGCTGCCTCAGATGTTCCCGCTCAATATTGCCCATGAGGTGCACGCCCAGTCCCAGCTTAAATGCTCCCCGGGCTGTGGTTTGCAAATTTTCTTCCGCCAGTAAGCGGGCATTGCTTTCCGGTGCCTCCGTAAATGCCCGGCAATCCAGTATCACACCATCTGCATCCAGTTTCCCCACCACTTTCAGATTGTCAAATTCCGGTTCAATGAACAATGCAACGGATATCCCATTTGCCTTTAAATCGGTAACCACACTTTGCACGTCTTCTGCCATTTCCGTAATGGGCAACGGTAGCGGATCGTTTGTTTTACCGGCCAGATTCACCAGGGTTACCATGTCCGGTGCAATGCTCTGGGCATGCCGAATGGCCTCCGGATGAAAGGGAACCATCATATTGAGAAATGTAGCGGTGTTTTTCCTCACCATTTCCACTTCTTCCCGGGATATTCCCTCGTTCTGGGGGGAAAAGATGAGAGCAATTCCGTCCACGCCGGCATTTTCCGCAGCAATGGCCACCCGTAACGGATTTAAAAACGGATCGTTAAACATCTGTTGAATGGGTGCAACCGGGGTAATGTCCAGTACCAGATTTGCCATGGTATCCCTTTCCTTTTATTAAATATTCAAATCTTCCCATAACCGAATATACCACCGTTTCCCCCGCCGAATAAATTTAAAAATAACCTCGCCGTTCAAAGTGGGAATACTTCGCCCCCCGTCGAACGTTAGAGTGAAGGTTTTTTTCATTTCTGCCCGTGTCTTAGTGGAATCGTAAAACAGATAAATGGTGGCATTCCAGGTTAAATCAATGGTGGAAAAAAAACGGAACATGCGCGCGGTGGTGCGCAGTTCCGTATCGCGTCCCCATTCCAGGGGCAACGGGGGTGTCACGTTGTAATCCCAACTTCGGAAAATGAATGTGGTATCCAGCAGTTCCGCGTAAACCAGAGAATCCTTAAAGGTGTAGGCGTATTCAAAATTTTGCAGTACTTCATCCGGGGTTAATTGCTGGGTCAGCAAATTGGAATGAGGCGCACTGGCGTCGGCCAGGGCAGGCGCAAAGGGATTCATACAGGAATACCCGACCAGGCTTATCAACAAAACAGCGGTGCCTGCCAATAGTGCTGCAAACGTCAACCGCTTCCCCATCATTGCACCCGATAATTGGCTTTTAACGTGCTCCAGGTACCTTCGGTTTGGTCGTCGCTGCGCTTAAAATCTTCCCATTGCCAGATGTACCACTGGGACAGTTTATTCCGAATTACCGTAAACGCAGCCTGTCCGGTAAAACGTTGCGACTCGGTGAGTTTTTTTACCACAATATCATACGACACATTGATGGTTAATGTATCCACCGAACCGGCATATTGGCGCCATTCCTCCTTCTCGTAAAACCGGAGGGTTACCCCTTGCAGGTCCGCCTGATTGGTTAAATTAAAAAAGTAGTTTGATTCTTCATTGCGGTTCCAGCCGGTAAAGCGGTAGGATTCGCTTTTTTCCGGCACAAACACAAATTCTTTGCCGGTCGTTTCAGGGCTGGAAAGCGTTTCCATGTAATACGTACTGTTGCGTTCTGCAAACGCAATTTGCATTTTTTTCAATAGCGAATCCGGATCACTTTGCAAATTAAGGGTATTTTGCCCGGAATTCAGCACCGGTGGTTCCGGTGTCCGCAGCGAAAACGGATTGGTACACGCAGCGATGAATCCGGTAAAAAAAATTAAATTCCATGCGAATTTTTTTAGCCTCATGACGTAAAATTAATGACCCTGCAATAACAAAGAAACCATTTTCTATATGGAAATAAATTTCGGAGGATGGCTATGGAAGATAAAGAAAAAATTCGCCAGGAAATTGAACGCTTACGGCAAGAAATCCGACGCCACGATTACCTTTATTACGTACTGGCCCAGCCGGAAATCTCGGATTACGAATACGATCAATTGATGAAACGGCTGGAGGAGCTGGAAC
>WGBF01000280.1 GCA_015494485.1 bacterium
CATAGTCCCGCGCAGTGTAGCCCAATTCCGCCATCAGGGTACGGGCTGCGTTTCGGATGTGGTGAAAATATGCCGGTTCACCGGTGAAGCGATGCCCGTGTTCGGGATACAACTGGTGTGCCCGACGGAAAAAGTCGGGGGTGTCCGTAACGTAACTAAAAGAACCCTCCACCACGGCAGCCGCTTCTTCGCCAGGGCCCAGAATAAACGCCGCACCGCCGGCGGCAGCGGTGTATTCCAGGGCATCGCCGGGACGTCCCTGGGCGGTATCCACACCAATGGCCAGCGCGTAATCGGCCATTTCGCTTCCCACAAAAGCAATGGCGGCCTGCATGGCTTCGGTTCCGGCTTTACAGGCAAATTCCATGTCAGCAGCGCTGACATCCGGTGTAATGCCCAACGCCTGGGCTACAATGGTACCACTGGGTTTTACCGCATACGGATGCGATTCGGAGCCAATCCACACTGCCCGAATCTGTTGCGGGGGAATCGCCGCACGCTTCAGGGCGTTTTGGGCCGCTTCCATGGCCATGGTAATGGAATCTTCATCCGGGCCGGGTACGCTTTTTTGTTTGATGGGGAGATTTTCGCTGTTTTGTCCCCCGCGCCACACGCGGGCAATTTCCCGGGCAGGCAGGCGATACCGGGGAATGTAGGCCCCGTATCCAATAATTCCCACCGGTCGCCGGGGAATTAAAATCGATGCCACAACAGACCCTCCGTAGATAATTGGCCACTGTTACCTATCATCGACAGAAACCGGAAAGAATTCCGCGTTTATTTTCGAACCAACGGGGATAAAGTTAAGGGAGAAATTTTTCTATCGCAAATTACTTTGCAATGCAAAGTAGCGTTATCTTAATGTGTCCCCAACTTTTGGCGCCGTTTAAAATAAACTCCAAAAATTGCGAATTAAGTCATTAGCTGTTTTCAGGAGAAATTTCCACCCGAATGACACCGCGGAAATCGCCGGCTTTGTAACCAACTGCGCGGTCATTGGGATAAAGGCGGTGCAATGCCTCCTTCAGCGGTTCCGGCATGTGATTGGGATCCCCATGGCAATTGACGCACAAGGAAGCCACGCGCAACGGCATGTAATACCGGAAGCGGGTCTGACCGTCTTCTTCGATTTTTTGGACGAAATGGGCAGGTAAGGGCTTGCCGGACTTCAGGGCATTGTCAAAATACCGAAGGGCCTGCACTTCCAGTGAATCCGGTTTGTTTTTGGGATTTCGGATTTTGAATGAGGTGCGTTTTACGGCAATATTCGCACCAAATTGTTGAGCCACTTGCCGGGTTAACGGCAATGCTTTGGTATTGCACACTTTTATGGCTTCCACCGGACCGGATTGCTTAATGGTTTGAATTAATTCCCCTTTTAGCGTTTTCAACAGCGTTTTGGCCACGGAGTCCCCCAGAGCGGTTATTTCAGGCACCGATTGTGGGTCCACAGCTGTGACGGCGATGTGGGGTTGGTGGGAATCCTTGGACTCCTGATCTTTGGAGCAACCGGTAAAAAACAGCAAGATGCCACTCAATAGGAACAATACTGTCCGGGTCATTGCCTTCCTCCTGAATTTATTGAATTGCAATATGATGTTTTTTCTTCCATTAGGGTTACAAAATTAATACTTCCCGGTTTGAAAATGTAACCCAATTTTGAATGTGGCATCAAATCTCTACCACAAAAAATCAGGAGGTTCTTGAATGCGTTATTATTTTTCGACGCGAGTGAACGGAAAATTCCAGGATGTTATCGATAAAGTAACCGGGGCGTTAAAGGAAGAAGGATTCGGGGTGCTCACAGAAATTGATGTGAAAGCCACATTAAAGAAAAAACTGGATGTGGATTTTCGCCCCTATACGATTCTGGGTGCCTGCAATCCACCCTTTGCATACAAGGCATTGCAGGCAGAACCCAAGATTGGCACCATGCTACCGTGCAATGTGGTTGTGGAAGAAGTGGAGCCGAATGTTTGTGAAGTAACCGCCGTGGACCCGATTGCTTCCATGACAGCCATCCAGAATCCCCAACTGGAAGAAATTGCCAGCCAGATTCGGGATAAATTAAAACGGGTTATCGAATCGCTGTAAATGCGTTGGAATTAACCCAGCACGGTGCGATGTTTTGAACCCCGGAGTTGATCCGGGGTTCGTTTTTGGAGAAGTGGATTTTCGATTCAACAATTCTTCGTTTTCTACCTTAATAGCACTCCCGTTTGTTACATTTCCGAATACCAAAAGAAGCACTCACCATTCTGAATTTTGAAAAATTAATCAGCAGAGTGAGAAATCCGTGTTAAACGATGCATGGTTAAAGCACAAATCCATCTTTTGTTGTATTTTAGCCCCTTTTCTCATTATGATATGTATCTTCGGTGTTTTTCTAAAATGGAGAGGGTCGTATGAAAAATATGTTACTATTGCTTGTTTTAATATTGATTACCGTCAGCCATGCGCAAACGCCTTCACAGGTATTGCATGAATTGTTTCGGGAAGATTGGGAATTTCAGTTAAAAGAAAATCCCCTTTGGGCAACGCGAATTGGAGACCACCGCTTTGATGACCGATTGCCTTCCGTTACGCCGGAAGATTATGCACGTCGGGCAGAACATAATCGGCAGATGTTGCAGCGGTTAAGTGAAATCAATTATCAGGCGCTTCCGGAACCGGATAAAATCAACTACGATATTTTCAAATGGCAAAAAGAGTCCGCGCTGGAAGAATATCGGTTTAAAACCTATTTAATGCCGATTACGCAGCGGTCCGGATTTCATGTTTCCTTCCCGCAGTTGCCGGATATTACGCCTTTTAAGACCGTTTCGGATTACAAAAATTATATTAGTCGACTGCGGCAATTTAAGCGCTATGTCGAGCAGCATATTGCATTAATGCGGGAAGGTATTCGCCAGGGGATGGTACCCCCGGCGATTATTTTAAAGGACATTGACAAAATTGTGGCGGCCCATGTTGTGGATAAGCCTGAATATAGTGCGTTGTACAAACCGTTTAAACAATTTCCGGATTATTTTCAGCAAGCCGAAAAGGACTCCTTGCAGAAAGAAGGCAGGAGGGTAATTAAAACTGTGGTAATTCCCGCTTTTCGGCAATTGGGGAATTTTTTACGCGAGGAATACATCCCGGCTGGGCGGCCTTCCATTGCAGCGCGGGATTTACCGGATGGCAAAGCTTTTTATGAATTTCGGGTCCGCTATTTTACCACCTTACCAATTTCTCCGGAGGAAGTGCATGCCATTGGCCTGCGGGAAGTGAAGCGCATTCGTGCGGAAATGGAAACGTTAATTCGGCAGACCGGGTTTGAAGGGGACTTCCATGCGTTTATTCGTTTTCTAAGAACCTCACCTCAATTTTATGTCGATTCCCCGGAAGCGTTGTTAAAAGAAGTCGCCTATGTTCTGAAACGAATGGATGGAGAATTGCCGCGATTATTCAAACAATTACCCCGCATGCCGTATGGCATTAAACCGGTGCCGGATTTTATTGCACCCCGAACCACCACCGCCTATTATCAGCGCCCTGCAGGAGACGGTACCCGTGCGGGTATTTATTTCGTAAATACCTACGATCTGAAAAGTCGTCCCCTGTACGAAATTGAGGCCTTGTCGTTTCACGAAGCAGTTCCGGGGCATCATCTTCAATTGGCGTTGCAGCAGGAATTAACCAATCTTCCCCCGTTCCGGCGTTTTGGGGGATTCACTGTATTTGTGGAAGGCTGGGCGTTGTATGCGGAACGCCTGGGGCTGGAAGTGGGATTTTATCAAGACCCGTACAGTAATTTTGGGCGCTTAACGTATGAAATGTGGCGTGCCTGTCGACTGGTTGTTGACACGGGAATGCATTATCTGGGGTGGAGTCGACAACAAGCCATTGACTTTATGGCTGAAAACACGGCACTAACGTTGTTGAATATTACCAATGAAGTAGACCGCTACATTAGCTGGCCGGGGCAGGCTCTGGCGTATAAGATGGGAGAATTGGAAATTCGCCGCTTACGTCAGGAAGCTGAAACGCGTCTGGGCGCTTCATTTGACCTGAGAGAATTTCATCAGGTGGTATTGGAAGAAGGCGCTATCCCGCTTCAGGTGCTCCGGCAGCGGGTGGAGAAGTGGATACGTACAAAACAAAATTAACCCTCACTCCGCCAGGCCAAAGCGCATGAGTTTCCGCCACAACGTAGCCCGGTCGATGCCCAGTAATTTGGCGGCACGGGCTTTGTTGCCCCCGGTGATGATCATGGTGTAATAAATGAATTGCCGTTCCATATTCTCCAGATAGGTGGCCAGATTGGTGTTTAATGGCGTTGGTTTTTCCGCATCGCTGGATATTTCCAATGCCAGGGCAATTTCTTCCGCGGAGATTGTGGGACTGTTGGAGAAAATAACCGCTTTTTCCAGCACATGCCGTAACATGCGAATATTTCCCGGCCAATCGTGCTGCATCATGAGCTGCAACGCGGCCGGTGCAATGCCCTGAATGGCTTTGTTGTAGGTTTCACTCAATTGCTTAAGGAAGTAATCCGTAAGTAACGGGATGTCTTCTTTGCGTTCCCGCAGCGGCGGAAGGTGAATGTGGATGATATTCAGGCGGTGGAATAAATCCTCGCGAAATTTCCCCTCCCGAATCATCTGTTGCAAATCCTTATTCGTGGCAGCAATAACGCGAACATCCACTTTCTGGGGGCGCTGGAAGCCGATCTTTTCAATTTCGCCCTCCTGGAGTACATTTAGCAACTTGGCTTGAGCCGTTAAGGGAAGTTCGCCAATCTCATCCAGAAACAGGGTGCCCCCGTTGGCTTCCTCAAATTTTCCCGTTTGATCCCGATATGCCCCGGTAAAACTGCCTTTGCGGTGCCCAAAGAAGGTGGATTCAATAAGCGTTTCCGGAATGGCGGCGCAGTTTACTTTAATGTACGGTTGGCTGGCCCGGTTGCTGCGCAAATGGATTGCGCGGGCCACCAGTTCCTTCCCCGTACCGGATTCGCCGGTAATCAGCACTTTGGCATCGGTAGGAGCTACGGTTTCAATCTGGTGAAAGATTTTCTGGATGGCGGGGCTTTGACCGATCATCTGGTATTGTTCCATTAATTCCTGGAGCAAACGGGAACGTTCCTGCTGCCAGTTAAACCGGTCCACGGCGTTTTTAATGGTAATCAACAGGCGGTCGGTATCGCCCCCTTTTTCAATAAAATCAAATGCGCCGATTTTAATGGAATCCACGGCAATGGTTAGGGTACTTTGTCCCGAAATCATCACCACCGGGATGTGGGGGTACTGCTGCTTGATCTTTTCCAGCAGTGTCATGCCATCCAGACTGGGCATTTTAACATCCAGGAGAATGCACTGGTAGGTGGTTTCGGTGAGCATGGGCATCACTTTGCGGGGATCAGTCACCGTATCTACCTGGTAATTTTGCAGGTGCAGAAGTGAGGTAATGTGGGATAAAAATGTTGGGTCGTCGTCAACGGCCAGAATCCGTTTCATAATGTGTCTCCTGTTGTGCCCGGGCCATGTACTGGCAAATTAATTACAAATATTGTACCAGAAGAATACACCGAACTGAAATGAATGGTGCCTTTATGCTGAAGAATAATGTGTTTGGCAAATGCCAGCCCAAGGCCGCTGCCTTCCCGTTTGGTGGTGAAGTGCGGTTCAAAAATGCGGCTTTTGTATTCTTCGGGAATGCCGGTACCGTTATCGGTGATGCGGATGGAAATCCGTTGGGGCTCACCGGGATCGCACGCCACATCAACGGAAATTTCACCCTTACCATTTAAGGCATCCAGGCTGTTTTCCAGAATGCAATGGATTGCCAGCTCAATCTGGCGGGCATCCCAGTAGACAACTTCCGGGAGATTGGGGGCAAATGACACATGAAGGTGTAGCGATTCGTTGGTATACATGGAAAACGGTTGAATGCATTTTTCAATAAACGATTTTAGTGGTAATTTTTCCACATGAAGAATTTCCAGGTCGCTGAATTTTAAAAAATCCCGGGTAATGTTGCGGATGCGCAACAGTTCGGCGTGGGCATCTTCCAATTCGTGTTGCACTTCGGAAATGCTTTCGGGGTATTTATCCCGCAGCCGCATGTAAATGGATTGTAGTTTTAATTGAACCCCTGCCAGTGGCGTTTTTAAATCGTGCACAATGCGGCGAATATTTTTTTGCCAGTTTTGTTGCCGTTCGTGTAATACGCGCTGGGTACTGTCTTTAATTTCCACCAGATAGGCATTCACAAAATTAAAAAAGCTCACAAATGGGGTAACCGTTATTTCCCCGATAAAGGTGGTAGTGGCATCTTCAATCTGAAAACTGGCATGGTATTGTTGGCGGCTGGTCATGCTTTTGCGGATGGCCACCACAATTTCCGGGCGCGAAACAAATCCAAGTTGAAAATGCTGTTTCTGTTTCAGGGGAGGATTTAGCTGTAGGAACTGATTAATCCGTTGGTTGAAAGTGATGACGCGGCCTTTGTGGTCCAGCAGGATAATGGCATGCTGGGAATGATGAATGGAGTAAAAAAAGTAACTGATGTACTGCTTGGCGCGATTCACCAGCCAGTGAATTCCGGTATACAACCCCACCTGGGCAGCGAATAGGAAGAAAAGTATTGCCCATAAATAGGCATACCAGGGATTTTTCTCCGGGCGAAAAATGCGGCCTTCATTTTTGTAAAAAACGGCGAAATCGTGGTGGGCTTTGGATCGGGTTTGAATGGGATAAATTTTGATTATGGGTTCTTGGTTGATTAAAGGAAAACGGGCGAGTAGTTTTAGGTTATTATCCAGTAAAAAATATTCAATCCCGGAATAAACCAGCAGGGTTCGTTGATGGTCAATCCATTTTCCCGCAGTGATTAAAGCCAGGTTTTTGTTGGGAATCGGTGTTGCTTGATGGATAACCGAGAATTGTTCATCCAGTTGCAGCACGCGTTGTCCCCGGAGAGAAATGTAAATGGAAGGGATTGAATCATTGAC
>WGBF01000281.1 GCA_015494485.1 bacterium
ATCCTCCTAACTGCTTGATATGATTTTGGGTTATTAAAAGTTTTGTAATGAAAATTATTATCGAACTGCAACACGGGAAGATTTAACCAAAATTCGGAATTTACGACCGGAATATCGGGTAAATGGCCGGAGAGCAAAATATTGCATGGAATTCCCGGGAATTGGAAAATTTTTGCACTCCGGTGAAAGGTTAAGGAAGATTCGCATTTCCCGTTTTGAAACCCACCGGGCATCCCTTAAATTTGCCTGAATTTTTAGGGATGTATAAGCCATCAATGAAGAACCGGAATGCCAAACCCACCCCCGCCCGCTTAATATTAGAAGACGGTTCTGTTTTCGAGGGATTTTCCTTTGGGTACCCCCAGTCCCGGGCCGGCGAAGTGGTGTTTAATACCGGTATGGTCGGGTATCCCGAAACCATGACCGATCCTTCGTATCTGGGGCAAATTGTGGTCTTTACCTACCCGCTCATCGGTAATTACGGTGTTCCCCCTCAACAACGGGATGGCGGAGTTCATCGCCACCTGGAATCGCAGAAAATTCAGGTGCAGGGGATTATTGTATCGGATTACTCCGAAGACTTCTCCCACTGGAACGCGCGGCGGTCGCTACAAAACTGGCTGTACTCCCAGAAAATTCCCGCCCTCACCGGCATCGATACCCGTACCTTAACCCGCAAATTACGGGAAGCAGGCACCATGCTGGGCAAAATTGAATTTGAGGACCAACCGGTCGATTTTTACGACCCCAATAAGGAAAATCTGGTGGCGCGGGTTAGCACACGCAAAATTCGCTATTACGGGGAAGGCAACCACACCATCGTGCTGGTGGATTGTGGCGAAAAGGAGAACATTCTGCGCCATCTGTTGCAGCGCAACGTCCGGGTTATTCGGGTGCCGTGGGATTACGATTTTACCCAGCTGGAATACGACGGCGTGGTCATCTCCAACGGTCCCGGTGACCCCAAAATGTGCCGCCCCACCATTTTGCACATTCGCAAAGCGTACCAGGACGAAAAGCCCATGTTTGGCATTTGCCTGGGGCATCAGTTGATGGCCCTGGCAGCAGGCGCTGATACGTACAAATTAAAATACGGGCACCGCGGGCAAAATCAACCCGTGCAGGCCAGCGACACCGGCAAGTGCTACATCACGTCGCAAAATCACGGGTATGCGGTGGATAATAAAACCCTGCCGGACGACTGGCTGGTGTGGTTCACCAATTTAAATGATGGCACCAACGAAGGCATTCGCCACCGGCAAAAACCATTTTTTAGCACTCAATACCATCCGGAGGCCGCTCCGGGACCGGTGGACACCACCTTCATTTTTGACGAATTTGTAGGGCAGGTTATTCGATGAGTGAATTTCCGCGAAAAGTCCTGATTCTGGGCAGCGCTGCATTAAAAATCGGCGAAGCAGGGGAATTTGATTACTCCGGCAGCCAGGCCATTAAAGCGCTGAAAGAGGAAGGGGTAGAAACCATTCTGGTAAACCCCAACATCGCCACCATTCAAACCAGCGAAGACCTGGCAGACCGGGTATACTTTTTGCCGGTAAACCCCTATTTCGTGGAAAAGGTCATCGAAAAGGAACGCCCGGACGGCATTTTGCTCAGCTTTGGAGGGCAAACGGCGTTAAACACCGGGTTAACCCTGGCCAAAAGCGGTGTTCTGGAAAAGTACAACGTTCAGGTGCTGGGAACCCCCATTCAGGCTATCGAAGACACCGAAGACCGCGACCGGTTTGTAAACCGCCTGAAGGAAATTGATGCCCTCACGCCCCGCAGCAAGGCCGTTTCCACCGTGGAGGAAGCTGTGGCCTACGCCCGGGAATTGGGCTACCCGGTGATGATCCGCATTGCCTTTGCCCTGGGGGGATTGGGTTCTGGGGTGTGCCGCAACGAACGGCAACTGCGGCAAAAGGCCAGCAAAGCGTTTTCCTACACCAACCAGATTCTTATTGAAGAATACCTGGAAGGCTGGAAAGAAATTGAATACGAAGTGGTGCGCGACCGATACGACAATTGCATTACCGTGTGCAACATGGAAAACCTGGACCCGCTGGGCATCCACACCGGGGAAAGCATTGTGGTCGCGCCCAGCCAGACCCTGACCAACCGGGAGTACCACAAGCTGCGCGAAATTGCCATTCGGGTCATCCGCCACCTGGGTATTGTGGGGGAATGCAATATTCAGTATGCGCTGGATCCCCGTTCGGAAGATTACCGCATCATTGAAGTAAATGCCCGGCTTTCCCGCAGCTCCGCCCTGGCCTCCAAGGCGACCGGCTATCCGCTGGCGTTTGTCGCCGCCAAATTGGCCCTGGGTTACGGATTGCACGAACTCCCCAATTCCATTACGCGGGTAACATCGGCCTTTTTTGAACCCTCCCTGGACTACGTGGTGGTGAAAATTCCACGCTGGGACTTAAAGAAATTCCGACGGGTATCCCGGCGCATTGGTTCCGGGATGAAATCCGTGGGCGAGGTAATGGCCATTGGCCGCAGTTTTGAAGAAGCACTTCAGAAAGCCCTCCGCATGGTGGAAATTGGTGCCGAAGGGCTTATTGCCAACACCAATTTGCGCTTCGAAAACCTCACCCGGGAAATAAAGGAACCCACCGAAGAACGCATTTTTGCAGTGGCGCAGGCCCTGCAGGAAGGGATGTCCATTGACCGCATTCATCGTCTTTCGCACATTGACAAATGGTTTCTGTATAAACTGAACAACATCGTGCGCATCGGGAAAGAGCTGGAACAGGCCGGAACGGACGGGCTGACCGAAGACCTGTTGCGGCAGGCCAAGCAGGCAGGTTTTTCCGACAAGCAAATAGCCCGTCTGGTGGGCAGTGATGAGGCCTCCGTACGGAAATTGCGGTGGCAGTACCATCTGCACCCTTACATTCGCCAGATTGACACCCTGGCCGCCGAATTCCCGGCGCAGACCAACTATTTGTACCTTTCCTACCACGGAATGCAGCATGACGTGAGCCCCCCGGCCGGGCAAAGCGTGCTGATTCTGGGGAGCGGCGCCTACCGCATTGGCAGCAGCGTGGAATTTGACTGGTGCAGCGTGAATGCGGGTAAAACCTTGCGTGACCTTGGCCGGAAAACCATTATTTTAAACTACAATCCCGAAACGGTAAGCACCGATTACGACAATTCCGACCTGTTAATTTTCGACGAAATAACTCTGGAAAGCGTGCTGGAAGTGTGGCAGCTAATGAACCCCATGGGGGTAATCGTCTCCATGGGCGGGCAAATTCCCAACAACCTGGCGTTGAAACTGGATGCCGAAGGGGTGCGGATTCTGGGCACTGCCCCCCGGAACATCGACCGCGCCGAAGACCGCCGCAAGTTCTCCTCCCTGCTGGATTCCCTCAGCATCGACCAGCCGGAATGGAAGGAACTGACTTCTGTGGAGGCGGCGCTGGATTTTGCCAATTCCGTGGGATACCCGGTGCTGGTTCGCCCCTCCTACGTGTTGAGCGGCGCTGCCATGGCGGTTGCCTCCAACGACCAGGAGCTGAAACGTTACCTGGAACGCGCGGCGCAGGTTTCCCCGGAACATCCTACGGTCATCAGCAAATTTCTGGAAAACGCCAAGGAAATTGAATTCGACGGCGTGGCGCAACACGGCGAAATCGTGGCGGAAGCCATTTCCGAACACGTGGAAAATGCCGGGGTTCATTCCGGGGATGCTACCCTGGTGCTCCCCCCGCAGCGCACCTATCTGGAGACCATCCGGCAGGTCCGTGCCATTGCGGAAAAAATTGCCCGTGCCCTGCAAATTCACGGGCCGTTTAACATTCAGTTCATTGCCAAACAAAATGCCGTGAAAGTCATTGAGTGCAACCTGCGCGCGTCCCGCAGTTTCCCCTTCGTTTCCAAAATGCTCCGGCACAATTTCATTGACCTGGCCACGCGGGTGATTATGGGTGAACCGGTTCAACCACTGCAAAATTCACTATTCGAAATGGATTACGTGGGCGTCAAAGCGCCCCAGTTTTCCTTCACCCGCCTGGAGGGTGCCGACCCCACGCTGGGGGTGGAAATGGCCTCCACCGGAGAAGTGGGCTGCATTGGCAGCGATTTTGAAGAAGCCTTTTTGAAAGCCTTAATCTCCGTGGGCTTTCCCCACCCGGAACAGATCCGCACCGTGCTGCTGTCCACCGGGAATATTGAATCCAAAGCGGAATTGCTGGAAAGCACCCGCCTGCTGCAAACCCTGGGAATTAAATTTTACGCCACCAAAGGCACGGCCCGCTTTATGAAAAACAACGGCATCGATGCGGAAATTCTGTACTGGCCTCTGGAGCGCAAACAGCCCAACACGGTGGATTACATCAAAGCAGGGAAAATTGACCTGGTCATTAACATCCCCAAAAACTACCAGGAAGAAGAACTGACCAACGATTACATCATCCGGCGCACCGCGGTGGACTACAACGTGCCATTGATTACCAACCGCCAGCTGGCCATGCGTTTTGCCGAAGCGTTGTGCCGCAAACGGCTGGAATCCCTGGAAATTAAAAGCTGGGATGAGTACGGGCGGTAAGCGCAGAATAACTTCCCAGTTTCAATTTGCTGTTACAAAATGTAGTGCAAATTCGCCGTCTTGCCGTTTCTCCTTGTTTATGAACAGACGGTTTTTTCATGTGAAGTTCTTTGACCGACGTCCATCAATATCGGGCCTTCCAACAACGAGAAAGCAACGGGCAATAACAAAAGCGGGACAACCGGAGTGGCTGTCCCGCTTCAACATTTTTTACTCCGTGCGGTTACTTATTTCAACAACTGCATCGTCCGGCTTTGTACAAACGCACCGGCCTTCAGGCGGTAAATGTACAACCCGCTGGCCACCGGCTGGTGGTTTGCATCCCGGCCGTCCCACATCACCGTGTAGCGTCCCGGTGCCAGAGGCGCATTCACCAGCGTGCGGATTTTACGACCGGCCATGTCGAACACTTCCAGCACTACCGGTACCTGTCCCCGGGAAGTTTCGGCAACGTCAAACGACAGGTAGGTTATGGGATTAAACGGATTGGGGAAATTGGCCCGAAGCGCAAATTGCTGCGGCAATACGGAATTATTGCGGGTAAGCGGTCCTCCTTCCATCAAAACCGCCGCAGAAATTTTCTGCACAAAATGAATGGTGCCATCCATATCCACACTGTACAATTTGTACCAATATGTGGCATTGTGTTCCACCTGGCGGTCCACAAATTCGTAGGTTTTGGGTTGCGAGGAATTCCCTTCACCATTCAGCGCCGGATTGGTTCGGTAGGAGGCCAGTTCTTTAAACGGTCCCGATTCCGCTGTGGCCCGTTCCAGAATAAATCCCAGGTTGTTGAATTCACTTTCGGTAATCCAGATGAGACGCACAGCCCGATCTTCCGGCAGTGCCTGAAAACTGCTTAAGGTCACCGGCAGCGGGTTATCCGTGTTTTCATCGGCACCCTTGTAGGGGGCGGTAGCGCTCCGCGGTTGCTGGTCAATATCGTCTGTTACACCGGCAATGGGGGTACCTGCCAAATTGGGATCACCAATAGAGGACCCGCTTAAATGAAAATCCGTAGAAATATTTACAAACGTTACGGCAACATTGGTTGAATTGCCATCCTGGCTGGTACCCGTTTGCCAGTCCGACAGCGTTTTGTACGACGTAGAGCCATTGTACCCTACATTCGCATTGGTCGCTGTCTGGAAGTTATTATAATCCGAGGTTAAAATACCATTATTGTAAATGGCATACGCATTACTGGCATCCACATCCTGGATGATAATGTTATTTTTGACATCAATCGTCCCGGCACAATAGATACAAGCGGCATCCGTAATGGGATTGGCAATCAGGGGGTTCATCCGGAAGGTATTGTGATACACGTAATATTTGGCATTGGGCGCTGAAATGTCCAATAAATAGTAATACGCCGGGGCTACGGTCCCATTGGACACGTTTCCACCCAAAAAATTGTTGTACACATACACATTGGCTCCACCATCCCGCACCTGAGTATTTTGAACCAGAGTGAGATTGCCATTATCATTATTAGAAGAAAAGGTATGAAAGCGATTTCGCTGGATGTAAATTTCTCCTTCAACCTGGTATAAACTCAATACAGGAGAAGAAGAATTTAGGTTGTTATCCGCAATAAATTCATTATCCCGGAATTCTATCCGGGTGCCGACGGTTCCACAATAAAATATGCCCACTCCGGCATATCCCCCTAACCGTCCATAAAATGTGTTATTAGAGAACAACCATGTAGATGGGTATAAACTTGCCGTGGAACTTCCGGATACATAAACAGCGGCCAGGTTGCTGAATCCCGATGACCCCAACACACAATTCTCAATGCGAACGCCATCCGGGACATCCGTAGCACCTGTTGGCACATCGCTATAAATAACCCAATTATTGGAGGCGGTTGGATTGGACGGATAGGTGAGAATGGTATTTTTCAGAAGAAAATTGTCCGAATTCCCAAAAATGTGAATCACCTTGTCATACCCGCTGGATTGGTAAATGGTCATGTCACGCGACGTGCTCCCATTATTGGACCCGTCAATCGTCACGTAAGGGGTATTGTTGATCGCCAGCGGTCCACTCCCGTCAATGGTAATGATTACCGTTTTACCCGGCGCAGGTTTAATGACCACATTGTTCGTATTGGTAAGGTCACTGCGATTTAATATTAAATTGGAACCCACTTCGGTAATATCCGCATCAATCAACAAATTTACCGTCCCGGAAACACCATTGGCGTTAATATCCGCAAAGGCTGCTGCCAGCGAGGCGTATCCCTGAGGGTTACTACCCTGTGGAATGTAATAGTCTCCCCCACTTACCTGTGCGAAAAGAGAAAGAGCTCCGACAATAATAAAACTAATAACCCGCACTAACCATTGCATCATATAATCCTCCTTATTTGACAGTTCGATGACGTGTTATTTATTATAAAATACCGGGTAAACTGTCACGGGATCGGTATAAAATCATCATAATCGTGCAAATAAATCAAAGCTTGAACAATAATATTATTATAATTGAACGGGCATTTATGTCTCCATACCTAAAGCAGTTGGTTTTATTTAATGACCGTACATGCCACTGCCGACAGCTCCGGCTTTTTTGCCCCAAAGGTTCCCACCCTTCCGTAAAAATCCCGTTGCATCCCCGGGTAAATCCCCTATTTTACCACCATGATTAAACACCGAATCAGCGAACAACAACTGCTGGAAGGCCCGATCACGCCGGTTTTAATTAAACTGGCCATTCCGTTGATTATCGCTTTCGGATTTCAAACCAGCTACAATTTCTTGGACCGCTTTTTTGTCAGTAAACTGGGGGATGTGGCCACAGCGGCTATTGGAATGGCCTTTACGGTGCAATTGTTTATTATTGCCATTGGCGCTGGTGTGGGCGTGGGGATTAACTCCTTTATTGCCCGCAACCTGGGAGCCGGGAATAAGGCAGCAGCGGAGCAAACTGCCCTGCATGCCTTTGTGCTGGCGCTGGGGCTGGGCGTTTCCATTTCCCTGGGCGGCTGGTTATTGCAGGAGTTTTTATTCCGCGCCATGGGGGCTGAGGGCCAACTGCTTCAGTACATCCTGGATTATCTGACCATTATTTTTGCTTTTACGCCCATTGTGCTCCTGGGCATGTTTACCAACAATATTTTCCGGGGGTGGGGCGACACTATTTACCCCATGGTGTTCATGGTAACCGGGATGGGTTTAAATATTGTGCTGGACCCGCTGTTAATTTTTGGGCTGGGGCCGTTTCCGGCACTGGGGATTCGCGGGGCAGCCTGGGCAACCGGTATTTCCCGCAGCATTGCCCTGGGTTTAGCACTGCTGGTCATGCTCGGTAAGCACCAACCCACCCGGTTGTCCTTTAAACGGCTGCGCTTTTCGACCAAAATCACCAAAGGCATTTTTCAGGTGGGACTTCCCTCTTCTCTCAGTCAGTTGTTGTCCAGTATTACCATGGGATTGCTGTTCTTTTTCCTGAAACCATTTGGGGAAGCGGCCAAAGCAGCCTACACCATTGTGTTTACCTATGACATGGTGGCTTTCCTGCCAGTGCTGGGTATTGCCCAATCGGTGACCATTTTAACCGGGCACAACTTTGGCGCCCATAAGCTAAAGCGGGTAAAAGCGGTGTTACGCAGCGGTATTCAAACTGCGGTGCTGTTAATGGGCATTGTTGCCGCTCTGGTGTTTACCTTTCCGGTAACGTTTGCCGGGGTGTTTGCCCGTTCCCGGACTGTGCTGGAAATTACGGTCCAGGCCCTGCGCATCCTTTCCCCCGGCTACATTTTTTACGGATTCTATTTGATTAGCACAGCCAGTTTTCAGGGACTGGGCATGGGGCGTCAGTACTTAATTGCCAACATCGCCCGGTTGTACGCGTTTCAGGTACCGCTGGTTTTCCTGCTAAGCCTGAGCATCGGGCTTACCGGTGTGTGGCTGGGGCTGTTGCTGGGGAATGCCCTCAGCGCCATTGCCACGCTGTGGTGGTATTTTTACAATTTCAGAACCAAAATCCGCCTCCGCTCCCGGGACTGAACCGGCATTTTTTGTTTGTCCCGTTTTGCTTCCGCTTTCCGCCTACGGGTTTCTTACCTCCTCCTAAATTCTGAAAGCGTCGCCGGGGAAAAGAGATATTTCCCTGAAAAATTCCGTTCCTGGCAGGAATTCGGTAAACCGTTCCCGCGCGTCCATCGTTCAAGTAACGGAAAACGCACAAAAATTTTTCAAGAAAAATAATTCTAACTACAATTTTAATTTTTTTTGATTATTTTTAGTATTTTAGGGTGTTGGTTCATTCTCATACACAGAAAATTCGTTCCAAACAATACACAGGGAATTTATGAGCTGGCGGGCACGTATTGAACAATTGGTGGGGCTAATTGAAAAAGCCCCTCAACCCAAGCATTTTGAATCCAAGACCGGGGTGTACGAACCGTATTTTATCATTGAATTGCGGGCGTCTAACTGGAACATTTCGCCCTACGCCAATTACACCCGTCTGGATGGCGCTCCAGGCCGGGAGGTGCGGCTTTCCTTAGCGGTGCTGGACAGCAGCCGGGTAAACATTACGGAAGATGAACTGAACTGCCTGATTTACTTACAGTCCGCTGCCGGCCAGGAAGCCAAAAATTATTTTACCTACACCAGCCCGGTGGGTTTTTTGCTGGAATGGCTGCGCAACAGCACGGTGTATTTAAAAACCCAGACCAGCCGCCAGCTGGAAAAGCTTTCCTACTATCCGGAAACGATGAAAATCGTTTTGCGCCTGAAGCAGGGCCGCAACGGGTATTATTTGCAACCGACCCTAAAAAACAACACCCATGCGATCGAGCTGGAAAAGTCTGTGGTGGTGCTGACCTCCAACCCCATGTTTTTTCTGTACAACAACATTCTGTACCGGGTGGAAAGCCACCTGCCGGCTATTTTCTGGAATAACTTCTTCCGGGTGTACGAAAAATTTGAAATCCCCAAAAATGAGCTGAACGATTTCATCCGCATTTACCTCTCCCACCTGTTGCAGGTTATTGACTGGGAAAACCTGGGGGACCACCTGAAAGCCTACGAACTGCCCCTTGAGGAAAAAATCATTGCCTTTTCGGAAGAAAACCAGCAGTTGCAAATTGACGTTTATTTCCGTTACGGGCGGTTTGACTTCCCGGCTAATCCACCGGCAGACCGCAGCCTGACAAACGACCGGGGACGGCTGTTCATTATTAAACGGGACCGCCAGGCCGAAGATGAGGCACGGGCATTTCTGGAAGAACACGGTTTAATTTACCGCAGCGGCTACTGGCACATTGCCGCGGATTACCACCCCATGGACTGGATGCGGCTGGAAGTGCCGCGGTTGGAAAAGTACGGGTTTAAAATGGAAGGCCTGGAAGACCTCCGTTACTTCCGGGTGCACCGGCACGTGCCGCGGGTGCAGGTTTCCGTTCAAAGTACCGACCACACCCTGGAGGTAAAGTTTCACGTTAAAGTGGGAAAAAAGTCCGTGGTGGTGCCCCAGTTTTTGCGGCAACTGCGCAGCGGCAAGCCCTACCTTAAACTGTCCGATGGTTCCCACGTGTACCTGCCGCCAGAAAAACGGCGGGAATTGCTGCAACTGGCAGAACTGGTGGATATTAAGGACGGCTACCAAAAACTCAAATTAGCCGCTGCGGGCGTGGTGCTGTTGCAGCACATGCAGGATCTGGATGTGGACTTGAATCTGGATGAGGACAGCCGGGAACTGGTGGAACGCTTCCGGGAATTCCACGAAATTGAACCCGTTGCACCCTCTCCCAAATTTCAAGGTACGTTGCGCCCTTACCAACAGGCTGGTTTGGACTGGCTGCACTTTCTGCACGATTTCCACTTTGGGGGCATTTTAGCGGACGACATGGGGCTGGGGAAAACCGTTCAGGTTATTGCCCTGCTGCAAACGTTAAAAGACGAAGGCCACCTGACCCGCCCGGTTTTAATTGTTGTCCCCCTGACCCTTATTTTCAACTGGGTGCAGGAATTCAAGCGCTTTGCCCCGGAAATGCGGGTGCTTCGGTATTACGGCAATCGCCAGGAACGCGCCCGTTACCTGCAGGAATTTGACCAATACGACGTGGTGCTTTCCAGCTACGGTGTCATTCTTCAGGACCAGAAGGCATTAAGCGAAGTGGAGTTTGACTACATTATTCTGGACGAATCGCAAAAAATTAAAAACCCCCAGACCAAAACATACCGTGCCATCCAGAAATTGCAGGGGAAACATCGCCTGGCGCTTACCGGAACG
This sequence comes from bacterium, assembly GCA_015494485.1. Classification (GTDB taxonomy): domain Bacteria; phylum Calditrichota; class Calditrichia; order RBG-13-44-9; family J042; genus WGBF01. The sequence continues at coordinate 10,808 of WGBF01000281.1, forward strand.
CCCATCGAAAATGCTCTGCAGGATTTGTGGGCTCAGTTCAACTTTGTGAATCCCGGATTGTTGGGAACCCACGCCCAGTTTATGGCGCGTTTCGTGGAAATCCCCCCGGAAGAACGCCCGGAGCGATTCGAAGTGCTAAAGAAAATCATTTATCCCTTCATTTTGCGGCGCACCAAGGAAGAAGTCGAAAAGCAATTGCCACCGCTTACCGAGATTGTTCAACTGGTGGAAATGACCGATGCCCAGCGGGAAATGTACCGCAACGTTGTGGAGGCATATCGCCGGCAGATTTTCTCCAGCATCGAGGAAATGGGCCTGAATAAAACGCGCATGAAAATAATCGAAGCCCTGACCTATTTGCGGCAGATTACCTGCCATCCCGCCATTTTAAAGGAGGACATGGACCTGTGGAGCAGCGGCAAACTCATTCTCCTGGAGGACATGCTGGAAGAAATTCTGGGGCGGGGCCACAAGGTGCTCATTTTTTCCCAATTCGTGCGGTTTCTGGCCCTGGTGCGTCGCCTGTTCGAGGAAAAGGGATGGACGTACGAGTACCTGGACGGCCGCACCCGGAATCGGGAGAAGCATATCCGCAATTTTCAGGAAAACCCCAAAATCGGCGCCTTTCTCATTTCCCTGAAAGCGGGGGGTCTGGGCCTGAATCTGACCGCTGCGGATTATGTGATTCACCTGGACCCGTGGTGGAACCCGGCGGTGGAACAACAGGCAACGGACCGCGCGCATCGCATTGGGCAGGACAAGCGGGTTTTTGTGTACAAATTTTTAACCAAGGGTACGGTGGAAGAAAAAATCTTTCAGCTTCAACAGTACAAAAAACAACTTTCCCGGGAATTGATTACCAGCGATGAAGGGTTTATTAAACAATTAACCCGCGAAGATCTGGAAAAATTGTTTGAAATCACTGGAAATGGCAATACCAACGGAAAGTAACAGTTTCCTGATTGAGTGGTGGACGATTCACTTTCTGTTCGCCGGAATTCTTAAGAATCACTTCCGAAGTAACACCATGCAGCTATCCGCACTTCCTCCCCCGGCATAGCGGATACCGGAGGAGGAAAAACAATTCCATTATTCTACAATTTCCAGCTCATTTAAAATGTTTTGCGCATTGGAAAATTTGTCCAGAATAAACAACAGGTACTGCGCATCCACACTAATGGTGCGGGTAATGGCATTGTCGAACTGAAAGTCACTGGTCATGGCTTCATAGTTGCCGTCAAAGGCGACGCCAATTAATTCACCCCGACCATTCAAAACGGGACTACCGGAATTGCCACCGGTAATATCGGTGGTGTGCAAAAAGTTTACCGGCACGTCATGCAGTTCCGGGTCCATGTAGGGCCCAAAATCGCGCTGCGCTTCCAGATCCAGAAGTTTCTGCGGTGCATTAAAAGGGTCTTTACCGGTATGTTTTTCCACCACTCCGGCCAGTTTGGTTTTGGGCAGGTAAATTACCGCATCCCGCGGCACATATCCCCGCACATCGCCGTACGTAAAGCGCAGGGTGCGGTTGGCATCCGGGTACAGTTTTTTGCCTTTCCAGGCGAAAAGGGCTTCCATGTATTTGGCACGGAGTTCCTCAATTTTGCCCCCGAATTCTTTGTTCTTTTCTTCCACCGGCTTCATCTCTTCGTAATACACTTTGGCAAACTTCACCAGCGGGTCATTCAGGGCTTCAATTTCTTTTCTGGACATATCCAACAAGCGCGCGGCATCCAGTAAATCGTTAAATTGGGTGCCATCGAACAGCTTGTCCACATAGGCATCCACACGCTGTTTGGCTTCCGCACCGGTTTTGCCATCAATAATGTTCTTAACGAACTGCGGTTGGTAATCCGGTGGCAAATTGGCCATTTTTTCCAGAAAGGCCTTCATCATGGCACGGTCAACTTCTTTGAAATACTGTTTGTTGCGGTAGGTGAGCTGCTCCTTCATGCGCTGAATGTTCTTTTCCGTGAAGCCGGGTTCGCGCTGGTCTTCCGGCTTTTCTTTTTCAATGGCATACCGGTAAGCCGTGTACACCAGATTGGGCAGGCTGGCAAACCGCACTGCCCCCAGCCATTGGTGCTGCGGCCCCCAGGTTCGCAAATCGGCATAAAGCCGGGCAATTTGCGGCAACACGTCGCCGTATTTTTTCTTTAACTCCGGCTTGCTGTTCAGAAAGGCGACAAATTCTTTTTCAAAAGCCTTTTTCTTGTCCAGTAATTTTAATTTGCGGAACCCATCCAGCATTCCCTGATTGTTTTTGAGGACATTGTTCAATCCTTTCATAAAGCCCGAAACGGCAATGGCAATGCGGGGGTCTTTTTTGCTTTCATTTTCCAGCACCTTGATGGCGGTGGAGAAGAGTTCAATCTGGAACGGGAAGTTAATTTCCTGATTGTAGGCCACTGAATATGAAGTGCGGTAGCGGTAGGTACGGCCCGGAAAACCCAGGATGAAAGTAAAATCGCCTTCCTTTACCCCCTGGTTGGAAATGGGGAAATACTTTTTGGGCTGGTAGGGCACATTGTCTTTGCTGTAATCTGCGGGTTCACCGTCTTTGGTGGCGTACACGCGGAAGAACGCAAAATCACCGGTATGGCGGGGCCACATCCAGTTGTCAATATCGCCACCATATTCCCCAATGCTGCGCGGTGGGGCGTAAACCAGGCGCACATCCTTATACCGTTTGTAGGTCACCAGATAATAGTACACCCCATTAAACATCGAAACCACCCGCGCTTCAATACCGGGTTCCTTTTCCGCCGCTTCGCGGATTTTTTCCATCTGGCGGTTTAGCGCGTCAAACCGTTCTACCGGGGACATCCCTTCCTTGAGAACCTGTTTCACCTCATCGGTCACATCCTTAAACGCCTGGGTAATTAACACTTCGTAGCCGGGGATGGGAATTTCCTCCTCCATGGTTTTGGCCAGGAAGCCATTTTCAATGTAATTGTGCTCCGGGGTGCTGGCACGCTGCAGGGCCCCAAACGCCACGTGATGGTTGGTTAACACCAGCCCTTTGGGCGACACGAACTCACCGGTGCCCCCATCGATAATTACCACGGCATCCTTTAACGCATACACCTCCCGCGGCGATAGCTTCATGCCCCGCTTTTCCAGACTCTTCCAATCCAGCTCCTTCAGCTGATCCAGCAGCCACATCCCTTCGTCCGCCAGGGACACGGTAAACAATACCAGAACCAGCACTGCAGCAAGCCGCAGACTTCGTTGAACAAACGCTTTCATTGCTCGCCTCCTTCCAGTTTGCATGATTTTATTTGCATAGATGATGAAAAATTACGCTGAATGGAGACATGAAGTTACAGAAAAATAAATTTCGTGGCGGTAAAATGCTGCCTTTTGCACCCGGAAGGGCGAACTTCCGTATTAAGACGTGCGTTAAAAATTCCTGCATTATTTCAGAAACTTGCGAAATTTAATGAAGTTGAAAAAACATCGATTTGTTTTTATATTGAAGTCTTTACTTTTTTGAATGGTGAAAAGAAAACGTATAACAGAAAAGAGAACGGATGAGCGGATACCGCGCGGTTTACAGATTGGTGCTTCTCCTTGGCTTCGCACTACTCATTGCCTGTGCTGAAAACCCGGTTAACCTCCCTGAAGATGTGATCATTGACCCTTCCAACCAGGATCGCCTGCAGGTAGACACCATTGAGGTATCTTTCGATACCACCTACAGCATACCCGGCGTGGTGAACACCGTAGATGCCAGCGTATTGCTGATGGGCCGTCAGCAAGGCGTGGAAATGTACCCCATTATTAAATTCCTGCGCGGGGAACATTCCGCCAACAACGTTCAGGTTTTACAGGCTGAATTTAAATTACTGGTAGACCGATTTTTAGGGGACACCACCACCAACTACTCCATTACGGTGTATCCCATCGTTAAAAACTGGAGCGACAACACATCCCCCATCTGGCAGGATGTGGAAAGTGCAGTGGATTTTTCCCACCCCATTGGTTTTTATGAATCGCAGAAACTGGGGAAGGATACCATCACAATTTCCCTTATCGATACGGCCCTGGTACGCACCTGGTCGGACACCAACAAAAGCGACCAAAATTACGGCGTTTACCTGGACTTTCAATCGGACCAAAACTTCTTAATTAAATTTCGGGCGGGCCCGGAATTTCGCCTCACCTACATGGCGGAAGGCGACACAGCGCCCAGCGTGGACTCCACCTACCTCACCCGGGATGCGTATGTGATTCAGGGGACCCCCCCGGAACTGGATACGGAGACGTACAACTACGTGATGTCGTTATTCCCCCGGTACATGATCATGAGTTTTGACCTCACACCGTTACGGGAAAAGTACCCGGACGGCATCATCATCTCCTCCGGCGAATTCATCCTTCCAATCGATACCTCTGCCAGCTTTATTGACCCTTCGGAAGGGGTTCCGTTACGGATGCGGGCCATTACATCGGACCCGACGGTTGAAAATCCGGAGATCGATTCTTCCCGAACCGGATTGTCATTCGATGCTTTTTCGTATGATTCCGGATATGTTAAACTCTCCCCGGGGACCGCGCGCAAGGATTTTGCCTCCCTTTACCTGCAGCAGTTACTGGAAGACCCCCAGGCCTTTACCGGGGTAAAACTGGATTTGCGAAGTGCGGCGAATTATTTTGCCTATATTGCGTTTCGTAAACACCGGGAACCTTTGCCAGGCAATCGGCCACGGTTATTGATTTATTATTGGATCCCACCGGAAACAGGAAATTGAGGTCAGCACATGAGACGAACCGTTCCATACATTTTTATAGTATTTTTCATGATTACCGGTGTGCAGGCGCAATCGTATTTTGGATCCCAGCCCGGAAGTTTTGGTCTGTTAGAGCACGTTACGGGCATTCGGGGGCAGGGTATGGGAGATGTGACCCTGGCCGTTCCGGACTCCGTATCGCCCTCCGCTTATGGCATCACCCAATGGGGGTTCATTCGTCACAGCCGGATTGTCATTGGCGGGAAATATTTCATTAACCGCGCCAACGTGGACGATTTTGGTTTCAACCGGGCTTCTGCCGGGCTTCACAACGTTGTTCTGGTAATCCCGTTAATCAGTTACAAATGGCATCTTGGCTTTACATTGGCACCGTACAGCATAAACAGCATTGCTTTCAACCGCCAGTACACCTCTTCCGTTGCTTCTTACCGGGAAGTCACCTCCCGGCAGGCCAATTTAAGCAAAGCGCAATTCGCCATGGCCTGGGCGCCCGTATCCCAGATTTCCATCGGGGTGGCTTACAATTATTACTTTGGTGTAAATACAACCGAATACAAAATTTTATTTGATGAAGGGAATTTTAACGACATTCGCATTCAGGATGAATACCGCATCCGGGGAAGCAATCTGGGTTTTTACCTGGGGATGAATTCCATTCCGGGTGTGCGCCTGACCGGATTTGTGGAAGTTTCCCCCACTGCAACCGCAACCCGGAATTACAGTTACTCCTTCGCGGGTAAAGTAACCGTTTCGGAAACTGCGGAAGAAGAAGCCTCCATTCCGGCTCAGCTCGGGCTGGGTGTTTCTTTTCGACTTGGTGAACATCTAATAATAGCGTCCGATGCCATATACCAGAACTGGAGTAACGGATTTGGCATTTTGCGCGCTGCCACTGAAGTGGGTAAAGAATGGTTTCATCTGGGTGCCGGGCTGGAATTATCCGCCAAAAGGGAGCGTCGGGCGCCGCTGCTGCGCCGGGTGGACTGGCGCATGGGATTTTCCTATCAGAACACTGGGTACCGATATAATGGGATGGACATTTATCAGTACGCTATTCACCTGGGCACCGGTATTCCCTTTTTCTTTGGGTATAATCGGTTGGATGTGGCATTACGGATGGGCTCCCGCGGAAATAGAAATATGAAAAATGTTTATGAAAATTTCATTGAATTAAATTTTGGCGTATCTTTAGGAGAAAAATGGTTTCAACGAATTCGCTAATAATTAACCAATTTGCATAAATGTAAGGAGGTTTGCCGTGAAATTATTACTCCGCTTCCGTTGGGTGGCTGTTGTGCTGTTTATCGGCCTCTTATCTTTTGCACCGTCTCTCTGGGCCCAGGACGAAGACGAACTGGAAGAACTGGGACAGGAAGAAGTAAAATGCGAACCGGATACCATTATCACTGGCTATGAAAAATTTAAATCGGATACGGTATCCGAACAGCAAATTGCCATCTGGTACAGCTTCGGCCAGGAAGATTACAAATACAAACATTACGAAAAAGCAATTCCCTATTTCTGGAAAGTGGCCATGAACGACCGCACCGGCAAATTTAAAGTGGTGTATTCCAAACTGGCCGACTGTTACTATCGCCTCGGCAAACCGGATTCTACCCTCCTGGCCGCGTATGCCGGATTGAAGCGATTCCCGAATTACGCACGCCTCCATTTCTGGGCGGGCTTTGTCCACGACCGCCTGGGGCAAATTAAATGCGCCATTCCCCATTACGAATTCATGGTCAAAAAATACCCCAATCAAAAAGAATACTGGTCCAAGTTGGCGTACCTCTATTACAAAGTGGACGACCCCAGAGCCATTGAAGCCCAGCAAAAGGTGGTGGAACTGGATCCCAAGGACCTGGAAGCCGGGCGGCTACTGGCGGAAATCATGAGTCATTTTGGCGAAGATCCTCTGAAAGCTCTGGAGGACCTGTTTAAAAAGGATCCCTCCAATGTGGAAAACGCCATGCGGTTCGGGAAGGAAGCCTACAACGCCGGGGAATATGAAAAAGCAATTGAAGCCTTTAAGGCTGTCTTAAAAGTAGATCCCAAAAACACCACCGCATTGGAATACTTGGGACGTTCCTACGAAGGGCTCTCCCGATACACGGATGCCATTCGCACCTATAAACAGATTTTAAAGATTGAACCGAAAAACGTAAAAATCATGAGCCTCATTGCTTCTGTTTACGCTGTGATGAATGACTTTACCAGCGCCATGGTTTATGTCAATAAAGCGAAGCGCATTGATCCCAAAAACGGCCTACCGTATATGGTGGCAGCGGAAGTGTACGAAAGTGCGGTTACCTATTGCTCCAACAAGCGGGGTAAAAAAGAATTTACCTACGATGATAAGCTGGTTTACAAACGCGCTGCGGATGAATACAAAAAAGCCATGCGGGATCCCAATTACGCCAGCGATGCCAAAAAGCGGTTGAAACAACTGGCAAATTTAATCCCCACCAAGGAAGATTACTTCCTGCATAGCAATCGTATGAAGCCCAAAGACAAGTGTTACAGCTGGATTAAATAACCATTGCACACAAACCCCGGTTAACGCCGGGGTTTGTTATTTGTGGTGAACTGGAATTCCCTCTTGTTTTCTGCAAGGATTTTCTCTTAATTGGTTCCTCAGGAAAAACGTGTAATGCAAACCAAAACAGGTGAGGAGATTCATGTTTGAGGCCGTAAAACAAGTTGACCCTGAAGTGTACGAATCCATTATCCGTGAAACCCAACGTGAAAACACCACCCTGGAATTGATTGCCTCCGAAAATTTTGTGAGCCGTGCCGTGCTGGAAGCCACCGGAAGTGTCATGACCAATAAATATGCCGAAGGGTATCCGGGCAAGCGGTATTATGGCGGCTGCGAATGGGTGGACGTGGCCGAAAACCTGGCCCGTGAGCGCGCCAAACAGCTTTTCGGTGCAGAATATACTAACGTCCAGCCGCATTCCGGTACGCAGGCCAACATGGCCGTCTATTTTACCTTTTGCAAACCGGGGGATACCATTCTGGGCATGAACCTGGCCCACGGCGGTCACCTGTCCCACGGAAGTCCGGTAAACTTTTCCGGGAAGATGTACAACGTAGTTTCCTACGGCGTGCACCCGGAAACGGGTTACATTGACATGGATGACGTGGCCCGCAAGGCACGGGAACACAAACCGCGCCTGATTATGGTGGGCGCCAGCGCTTACAGCCGTTTTTACGATTATGCCAAATTCCGCGAAATTGCCGACG
>WGBF01000282.1 GCA_015494485.1 bacterium
ATGTATTCCCTTTTAACACCGTGTAAATACCGGCCTCCGTGGTTCCGCCAAACTGAAGCACCACCTGCTCCTGCCGAAAGCGGGGCTGCACTTTTACCTGGCTGCCGCCGGGCGTTTTAATGGTAAACTGAAGCGGCGCTTTCAATTGATAATACGTTGCCTGCCAGGATTGCCCGGTGCGAATGGGTGTGCCGGTCTGGTTCCGGGCAGTGGCGGAATAAAACAGCAAGCGGTACACAAACGGTACCACAAAACCGCGAAAAGGCAATTCCGTATATTTGGGGGACAAGGGAGCAGCAACGACCCCCACCATTCCATTTTCCACCGGGGTAATGGTGGTAAACGGGGTACCGTCTGGAAAGGCAATGGGAATGGATGAGCGCTGCCCCGGCACCCATTGAATTCCGGCATACACTTCAATGGGATTTAGCCGCCTGGTATTCTTTTCAAACAGACCCTCAAACAAGGGATGGGAAAAACGCAGGGTTTGTATCCGCTTGAATTGAGCGTGGTTGGTAGGATCCCTCCACATCCCCTGAAAACGCCCCAGACCAAAGGTGCGAAACAGGGTTTCCAGATTGCCCGCTTCCCTTTCCGGTGGAAACAGGATTACACCACTGCCCACTTTTAAAAAACGACGCAAGGTTTCCAGAAGTACCGGTGTAAAATTCGCGATGTTTTCCAGCACCACCACCGTATTGGGTTGAGGTGCCAGCGATAAAAATGCTTCGGGAGTTACCTGCCGATATTCAAAATAACCAGAGGCCAGGGCGGGTTTTAGCACAATGGGCAACAGACTGCCTTGAGATTCCCGCGGGGTGAGGTGAATCACCGTAATTTTCGGCGGTGTATAAAAGGTGAAATACCGAACGTTATCGGATAACAAAATATCGCTTTCCAGCTCCACCTGACCGGTTACCCAGCCGGCATCCAGCAAAACGGTTTCAAAATCCACCCACCGGCTTTCACCGGGATTAAAACTAATGTTCCGTTGCCCCACGCGTTTTCCGTTGATAATCAGTGCAACCAACGATGTGAGCGTCTGCTCCGATGAGTGGTTTACAATGCGGGCCCGAATGCGCAGGGGTTGATTCCGCTCCAAAAGCCGGTTAACCACTTCGACGCTATCCACGGACAGATTGTCCGAGGCGTAGTGCGGTAATGGAATCAGAAAAAAATGCCATTGTTCCGGATTTTTAATCGTTTGCTGAGCAGCTTGCGGATCAAAGGCAATGGTTTTCTGAAAATCCGACAGTACATAAATTTCCTTACGGAATTGCGGTTGGTGCTGCAATTCCCCCACCGCAATGCTTACAGCATTCTCCATATCCGTACGGAGCACGGTTGGTTGCAACTCCTTGTGCACCTGACTCCACCGTTCCCGATTAAACAATTCCCCTTTCAATATTATTTTTACCGGACGGGTTGCTTGTACCACGCTTACCCAGTCGTTCCCCTGAAATAATTCCCCAAGATTCAAAAAGCGTTGCCGAAGCGTTTCGTGCAAACTGCCGGTCAAGGTGCTTTCGTCCATGCTCTGGGAATTATCCACAATCACCGTTGCCGCCACGGCACTGCGTTCCCCAACCGCTGCCAGTGCCCCCTCCCGAATGGTGGGGCGGGCAAACGCCAGCACTAAAAACACAATCATCAAGGTACGAATAAGCAACAGCAGCCATTGCCGAAACTGCAACCGGCGTATTTGCCGGGGTTCCAATTTTTTTAAAAAGTGAACCGTACTGAAGGGCTGTTCTTTTATTTTTTGCCGGTTGAGAAAATGAATGATTAATGGGATAGCCGCCGCCAGAAGGCCAATTAAAATAGAAGGATTTAAGAATTGCAGCATTGAGTTCCTTTTTCTGTTACATCCATCCGTAACTGGTATAAAATAATAGCCGAAGCCGCGAATGTAAAGCCCTTATCGGCGAACCTCAAAAAAGAGGCGGAGCTCCTGGCGATCTTCCGGGGGGATGCGCATTAGTGTTTCCACAATGTCCTGTAAAAAGGCGGTGCTGCTTTTCCACATCAATCCACCTTCCGGTGTTTCCACCTTTTGGTAACGTATTTTAGCCGGAATCATCGAAATGGGAGTGCGGGTGGCAATAATGTAAAGCCACTCCCCACTGCGACGTTTCCCTTCAGGGCATTCCGCCCGGAGGGGAAATGGAAAATACCAGCGCGTATGGGCAGGGATTTTCTGTTGCTGAAGAAACGGTGAGGGATACACCACCCGGACTTCTCCATTTTCCCCCACATCAAAGATGTTTAGATACACTGGTTCGGTGGCCTGCACCCACAGATGCAATGTATCACCATGCATGAGGGTGGTACGGGATAGCCCGCCTTTTAGTTGGAAAGCCGGCGGACGGCTTACCCTACATTGCACCTGCGCGGTAATGGTTGCGTGTACGATTAACACCGGTTGTGCATAACCGGGTATTTTTTCCTGTGTAAACGAAATTGTACTATCCAGAACCTCCACGTGGGCGCGGGTTAAATTTTCAATAACATCCGCCATGGTGGTAAAATTGTTCACCACGGTTACCGCATTGATATTTGCACCGCAGGCTTTCTCAATCGCCTGGCGCCGGGCCCGCAATAGCGCTTTTTCCACCGCTTCCCGTTGGGAAAGCTCCTCCAGGGAAGCCTGACCGGTGGCAGTCACCAGCGCTGGCTGCGCCCGAAGGGTCAATACCATGCCCAATATCAATACCATTATCCCTTTCATACCGTACTCCCTGCTATTTTTCCACCAGCACTAAATTGGGATTGGACGTCATTAAGTGCGGGCGTTGTTCAACATTCTGTATTCGACGCGCCTGGTACGGTACGGAATGGGATAATTCAGTATCATCCGTTAAATATTGTTCCATTTCCTTCAACGTGATTTTGCCGTCATTATTTAAATCTGCCTGAAATGTCTGTATGCCTTTTAACAACAGGTACGTAAACAAGCTGTGCCCTTTTTCCGGTAACCAGCAGGATGGCTGTGTTGCTGTTGTTGAGGACAGCACCGCAAAGTTGGGTGGAAATCGTTTTTGGGGTGGAACGTACACATACACCGGACTAATACCCGTGTAAATCTGTCCACTAAAACAGGCATCCATTATGACCAACACGGATTTAGCCGGCAGGTGGCTTAAATTGTTTAAAAACGTGTTCAGGGCATAGCCATTTAATTTTAAGTAGGCCGGATCGGCATCCACTGGCACCAGGTAATTTCCCTCCCCTTTTTCACGGCCGGGCGCTCCGTGTCCGGAGTAAAAAACAATCACTTCCGATTTATTGGGTTGCAACATGTTGTACAATTTTCCCCGGTAATCATGCTCATCACCAAAAAAGCGTTCCAGATCCGATTTGGTAGCATTGGGGAGGAAAAATACATTTCCTTCCGGCACACCCCACACGTTCTTTACATATTCTTTCATGACGAAGGCATCCCGAATGGCATATGGCACCCGGGGTACCGGTGGACGGTAATCACTAATGCCAATTATTACCGCAAACCGATTGGGATTTTGTTGATTGAATTTTGGAATGTTTGCTTCTATATCGATGGCAGGATTTAACTTTAATGTGCTTGTTGCGGGTTCCGGTGCTTCCGCAGCGCCGCTTTCCGCAACCATTTCCGCGTTACCTTTTACAAGAAGTTCCGTTGTTGCCTCAAAATCCAGGCTACCATTATCAGCCGTCATAGTCGCCACAATGGGCACGTTTCGTGTAGCAGGAATGTCCCGGCTAACAAGGGTTAACTCAAATTGCGCGGCATTACCAGCGGCTAAGCCATAATCCATCCGATGAGGGGAATTTAAAATTTTTACCGCCGGGTCTGATGTTAAAAACGAAATTGTACCTGGTGGAAGAACAAAACGGCTAACGTTTTCCACTACTATTTGAACCGTAGCTGTGTCCCCGGCTACAACAAACGATGGAATGGCTTTTATACGAACGATCGGTTCTTTTCCGGACATTGTACCCTGCAGATACAGTGTTGTTGTTGCCAATGAGGACTGGCCCGCCAAATCCAACCCATTATTTTCCAGAATGGAAATTGTTACCGGAAACCGTTGAAGACCTATACCGGCCTTCCCCACTCCCCGTACCTTCAAGTGGTACTCCTGCCCGGGATAAATGACGGGAAGCACCCGATTTTCCGCGGCTTTAAAGCGAATACCCGGGTTTTGAACGGAAATATTCAATAACGGATTATATGCTGCTGTTCTTCCTGTATTTTGGATGGCAATATTGAGGGTAAACGATTCTCAGGGTGCAATTTTTCCATCGCCATCCGCATCTGCCACAGCGGCCTGAACGGTAATTTCTGGTGGGAACGTAACCGGATTTATCTCCTGCTCTACGGCAACGATGCCTATTTTCTTGTCCCCATCCCGGGCCTGACCAGCAGCAACCAGAAACCCGGAGGGCAAATCGGTTAGACGGGTAAATTTCCCCGATACATCCATCCATTGACGCGTCAGAAGCACCTGTTCATTCGGATAATCAAATTTCCATAACACGGGGACGGTTTTCCCGCCAACCCTTTGATATCCGCAAATTCCCAGATAACCGTCAATGGTCAAGGTAGCATCCAGAAATGCGTTTCCACTGGGGCTCTCATTCACCCATTGTAACATTTCTCTTCCCGATTTATCCAGAATTAACACCACACCGCGATTCTCGCCGGTTGCTGAATGATTCCGTTCCCCCACAGCAGCAATACGGCCATCCGGTAAAGCAACAAGTTTGTGAAGAATAAGGTTGGGGTAGGTTTTTTCCCACCGGGTTTCAAACGTTCCCGGTGCAAAGGCAATAATTCGGCTCCCGGCGGTGGAAGCCCGTCCAATGGTACCCAGCGAAACAAACAGCGTGGGCGTAACAACAACCTGTAAAAACCCGTCCTCCGTATCCGGAACATCTTTGGTAATAATTTGAGCCCGCTGTTGATGAGGGAATATTTGCACCACCACACTGGAACGGCTACGTAAGCGTCCATCCTCCCCCTCCAGATACCCAACAGCCAGCAATGTATCCCGGGAAACTATAGTTAATGCTTTTAAAAACAAATACGCGGCTTTTTCCCAATTTATTCGGAGCCTCCGTACCTGGATTCTATCATAAGCGAATAGAATGGGTTTAAAGCGGGTTTCATCATACGCCAGAATAAACCCGTTTTTCTCCCGGCGCACAACATCCAATACCAGTGTTTTCAACGTGAAAGTTGGATCAGGGTCCAAGGTCAAAGAACCATGCATCGTACGGGATAATTTCGGTAAAAGCATTTGAACTGCTTTGGGCTCAAAATTTTCATCGTGACCCGATAGCACCAGCCCCGCACGACCGTGGGGAGTATTCCATACCTGCTTTAACGAAAGCCCCCCTGTCCCAAATCGGGCCGTTGCCCAAAAATCCCCGACGATTACCTGCGCATGGCTTTTCAGTAAAAAACCCGCTGCCAACAAAAGGAATACCACAGGCTTTTTTAACCAGGGACAATATCGCTTATTTTTCATACATCCTACACCCCCCTGTATTTTGCAGGTTTTCAGTGAATTGTGTTATTCGGTTTCCGAAACATTGCCACACTGGTGGCCAGAAACTGCATTCCGGCACGGGAGCGGATAAGTGGATTGGAGCTATCCCGTAAATGTTGAAGGAAAATCTGGCGCGATTCTTCGGCTCTGGCTTCCTGACTGACAATGAGAAATTGCAGAAAATTCCAGTAATCTTTCATAGGGCTATCCATCCAGCGGTCTGTTAGTCGCCGGAGGATAGAATGAACTTCATTGTTTTGGGTTATCCACAAATACGCCAAACACCCATTGGCAATGCGCTCAATTTGTTGGCGATAGGCCGTTTCAACCGGTGTTTGGGCGAACCAGTTAACAAAGGCCAGTTTTTCCAAGGGCATAAAACTACTGCCGTATTCCCTTAACCGTTGCAACAGGTACTCCAAATATGCTGTTTTATTTTGGGATGATTTCAATAAGGGATAAAGATGCTCCCATACCCGGAGACCGGATTTCCAATCCTGACGGTCAAAATGCAAATCCAGCAATATCAGGCCGTCCAGCGGATGAATCCAATCGTTGGATTTCCGGGGCTTGCCCAATGCCAGTTCCAGGGTTTCCAGGGCCCTGGTATAATTTTGATTCTTCAGGAAAATGAAAAATTGAAAGGCAGTGGCCCATTCATTTAATTCCGGAATGCGCCCGGACCGTTTCACCAGTTTAAGTAAATCGCCACTCTTATGATTTTTCATAAAATCAGGGGCAATACGCAGAAGCCGATTGACCATATTTCGGCGGTCCGCATCTCCCCGTTTCCACACCAGGGCCTGATCACTCTGATAAATCACCGCATTTAATTGTGGGTCCAGCTGGATGGTCATTCCCTGCTGGTTTTGGAGATGTTGGGGTAAATCCAGCACGATCCAGCCAAAAGCATCCGCCAGGGCGGCATATTGAGGACCGACGATTCCCAAAACACCTTTACCAAAATGGTAGCTTAAATCCCAAACCGGTTGCTCCGGCAAACCGTCCGTTTTGGAAACGTGTTGCCATTGCCCCCCAACGTTCCGGTACCAAAGTCCTGTATTGGTGGCAAAATAAAATCCTCCCTTGGTATCCCGTTGACAATCAAAAATACGGAGAATTTCCGCTGGCACCATTAAGCTTAACACCTGGCCGGAATTGCGGTTAAATCGGTAGGCTTTGGTTGAGGTTACCAATAAAAATTCCGTTTCTGTCATTCGTTGAGCATAAATAAACGATTCGCGGGCAATTTCTCCCGGTAAACGGAACGGACCATCCCACTTCCCGCTTTCACCGTCAAATAGAAACAACTCCGGTTTTCGGGATTGCCGCATGCCAACTAATTGATTTCCACTGGCCCATATGCTATTTAATCGTTTTGGTGCACGCGGTTGAAAATCCACAACCCCCTCCGGTTTTAACAGAACAAGCCTGCCGTCTGCGGTTAACCCGACGGGTGTGGTTTGCAGGTAGGCCAACGCTTTCATTTTTAGCCGAAATGCCCGGGAATTTCCATTCGGCGGTACAAAATACAACCGGCTATTTTTAATAACCCAGGCCCCGGTTGGTGTTGGCAGCACAGTGGTGGTTCCCACCGGATAGGTTACGCTTTCTGTGTTCCACAATTTCCCGGTATTGATGGAAAATTTCGTAATACTATTTTCATTAAAGAAATGATAATGGGCGTACCGTTGCATTAATGGTGTAGCGGATGGTGAGGTTAATTTTTCCCACAACGTTCTGGAATGACGTTGAGCATTAAACGGGAACCCTGGTGCATATTTGAGTGCCAGGAAAATAAGAGAATCCCGAAGGCCATCATTAAAAATAACATTTTCGTACTGATTCAAAATCTTGCTCAACTTATAGCCAGCCAGTGAATAATTTACCGTATCCACGGCCATCAGTTGACCAATTCGCAATTCCCCCCGGATTTTTGCTTCAATGCTCTGGAGTGTCTTAATTTTTTCTTTTTCCAGATAAACAGCCAGCGGCCAGGCCTGGCCGGAAAGTTGATACACCAATTTTTGCAGAATTTTTTGCCGTTCATTTCCGGTTGGTAATTGAAGCGTAGCGGTGATGATTTGCTGTTGAAACTGCGGTAAATACACAATCCCTTCTGCCAATAAGGAAAGGATTTGCGCTTTTAAAGTATTGGACTGAATTTGAGGTAACTGGTGAAGCAGAGCACGGACTTCAGAAACGTAAAACGGCCAGGCGTGTAACGGTACACACTGATCTTTTAAATCGCTTAATATTGCCTGGATATAGGCCTCTTCAGTGATAATACCATGAATTATTGTCAAATATTTTGGAGATACCAGAAGCAATTCACCCGGTAACCCCTCCGTAAGAAATAAAATAGGGAAAAAATTACCGGATTTGAGCAGATCTACTTTTTTAACATTGCCGTCCTGCACCCGGTATACAACTTCATTACCATACACCCAGATGTTGTATGCCCGGTCAAATGTTAAATGGTGTACGCCCTGAACTGTAATCCGCTGGGTTTGACGGTTGGCTTTTAAAATAGTTAAGCGATTTTTCGTTAATAAGTACGTATTCCCCTGAGAATCCCCTTTAATATCCAAAACACCGTTAATCTGGCGGGTTCTACCGGTTGACCTGGAGTCAAAAAATTCAACAGTTACAAATGCATTGTTGGTAAATGCACGGATTTTCCCATCAGGGGTTATGCGGGCTCCTTTAAATTTTTTACTTCTGGCCGGTAGCGCATAAATTTTTTGGATGGAACCGGTTTCGGGGTAAAATAAATAGAGGAGGTATTCCGTTACCACCAACACACTTTCCGAAGAAAGCGGAAGCAACTGGACTACATTGTAGCGGAGGGGTAAATTTTTATACAAATAGGGGTATAACGCCGGTAATTTAATTTTGTACAGACGTTTGTCCTGGGCTAAAACAAAATAATCCGGACGGAGCGCCACAAATGCCGTGACATCGCCGGTATTTAACGTTGGGATTAAATACCGGATTAACTTTTTCGCGCGGATATCATAATCAAAGATTATGTTATCCCGGGAGATCAGAAACAGATGTCCATGCTGTTGTTGCACCAGATGAACTTTGGTCTCCTCACCTGCCGCATTCAAAAATTGAATATTTTCAAACGTAGTCAGATACACGCGGCTATTCTGCATAAACCCGATTTGAACCATAACCAACACAAATAAAAATCCGAAGAAAGCTACTTTGCGTTCCATGATTAAAATTCGATTTTTGTGGTTATCATATGACGATTGGGTAACACAGGGTGCATCCAAAAGCTATAATCCAGAACCAAATTGGCACTTTCTGCCGTTCCAATCCGCAGGCTTACCCCTGTGGAATAAAATTTTTCCGAAGCAAAATATTCCTGGAAAGCAACCTGGTACGTCCGCGTTTCAAAATTGATTTGCCCAATGCCCCCATAAACGGCCATTTTGGGTGTTTCGTTCTCCTGCCAGGCAAGCACCCATCGAATACCCAAATTGGCTTTCACCGGTTCATTCTTTTCTTGATGAATATTGAAAACGAACCCGAATGGAGTACGCCCAAGCAATGTAGGATGCCAGGCGACACCCACATCAATGGCTTTGGGGATTTTTTCGATATACCCTTCTTCCCAGGAGAGTTGAAATCCAAGGCGATATACCACCGCCAACTTTAATTGTTGTGTAATGTTGTAATACATTCCCAGATCAATGCCAATAC
>WGBF01000283.1 GCA_015494485.1 bacterium
GTGCCATTGAAGAGATTATTGATAATATTCGGCGCCCCATTATTGCACGGTCTTCTTCCAAACTGGAGGATAATCCGGAAGCCTCTTTTGCCGGGAAATATGCCAGTTATTTTTTGGCGAATGAAGGCTCCCGGGAAGAACGCATTCATGCGCTGGAAATGGCCATTAAACGAATCTGGCGCAGTGTGTTTAGCCCGGACGCAATTATTTATCGCTTAAAAATGGGGCTTGTCCGTCGGGATGAGCAAATGGGCGTTCTGGTGCAGAAGGTAATTGGGCGAAAATTTGACGTGGTGTACCCCAATCCGGAGACGGGTGAACAGGAAGTGTGGCGCCTGTTTTGTCCAACCATTGCCGGGGTAGGATTTAGTCGGAACCTAATTTACATCCTGTCGCCCAAGATGAAGCAGGAAGACGGCATGGTGCGCATTGTGGTGGGGTTGGGGACCCGGGCGGTGGAACGGCAGCGGGCGTATGAAGCATCCTTGTCCTTGCCCAGTTTTTTCCCGGAACGCGATCCGCTTCGGAAGCAGAAGATGACCCAGAGCACGATGGATGTGCTGGATTTAACCAACAACCAGATAATTCCCGTCCCCGTAAGCTGGGCAGCTAAATATTCCGGAAAATTTTATGAAATTGTGCGCCCGTTTATTTCTGTTATCCGGCATGGGTATGTGCAGCAACTCACCAGTCAACATGAAATCCAGTTTGAAGGAAGCCCCCAAAAGCGGGAATGGGACAATATTATTATTGATTTTCACTCTATTTTGCAATCCAGTACAAAGTGGAAGGGATTTAATTTTCCTGATCAGATGCGACGGATGTTCCGGGCGCTGGAAACCGAACTGCAATTTCCGGTTGATATTGAATTTGCAGGAAACATTGATGACCAGGGGAATTTCCACTTTTACATTTTACAGTCCCGGGCGCAAATTTTTTCCGAAACGCTCCAGGAAATTAAGATACCCCGGTACCGAAAAAGCGATGTGATTATTGAAAATAACAAATGCCTGACCACCGGAAAAACGCGGGAAGGGAGCGAGTATTTGATTTATGTGAATTCCGCGGCGTACAAAAACTATCCTGATAAACAGACAATTGCCCGGGCAATTGGCAAAATTGTCCATTACCCGCCTATTAAGGAAAATGGTTCCATTGCCATTCTACCGGGGCGGACCGGCAGTAACAACCCGGAGCTGGGGGTGCCGGTGCATTTCAGCGAAATTTCGGAACTGCGTGGCCTGGTGGAATATGGGGATGAGCTAATCACCACAGATATTTCCTACGGCACCCACTTTTATTCCGAAATACGGGACGTGAACATTCAATTTATGCCCGTGCAGAAGAACGACCCGGATGTGTATTTTAATGAAACCTTTTTAAACAATGCCCCCAGTATTACCCGGCAAATTGTGGCTGATGATGATATCGAGAAAGTAATCCGCGTTATTCATTTAACCGCGGCTTACCCCAATAAAAAAGCCTATTTATATATGAATGGGTTGGGGAAAAAGGGCGTTTTGCTGAAACGATAGCTACTTTAAAATTTCCACCACAACATCATGGCCAGGCGTTTCCAGGCGGATTTTACTACCCGGTGTGCGAAGCTTTTTTAAGATTTGCCCGACCTGTTGTTTGGTTACGCCGTGCTTAACCAACCGCTCCATCACAAACCAGGGAATTTCCTGTTCGGTTTGCGGAACGGTGGGCAGGGGAACATGAACCTGCACACTGGGTTTCATCTGATTCTTCTGAAATATCTGGACGTATAAACGAACCATTCGGTTTCTCCCTATAAAAAAGGTGGATGCTAAAATTAGCACCCACCTTTTGGGTATTTCAATGCCTATTTTTCCTTATTTCATTAACAGGATTTTGCGCGTGTACAGCGTACGGCCATCCAGAATGACGCGATAGAAGTAGAAACCGGAACCCACAACATTGCCGTTGTTGTCGGTAGCATTCCATTTAAAGGAATGGGGACCGGCATTCAGATAGCCACTGTACAGGGTCGCAATTTTGGCACCAAGGGCATTGTAAATCGCCACTTCCACCGGACCCTGTTTGGGAAGCAGGAAGTTAATGGTGGTACTGGGATTAAACGGGTTGGGGAAGTTGTAGTGCAACTTTTGCCCGCTGCTGCGTTCCAATTCCAGCACTTCTTCCTGGGTCAATTCGGCCACTTCCGAAGAGCTACCATCCGAACTGGCGCAGGTGACATTATTGGCGCCACTGTCGTAAGTCCAACCGCTCTTGGTTACGTTATTTACGCAGAACGTATAGGTGGCATCGCCAAATTGCCAGCTGGTTACGGTTTCACCCCAACCATCGGAACCGGTGGTAAACTGGGCAGTTCCGGATGCACCGGCTGTCCATTCGCCATCCACAGTGGCATTGTCTACCGGGT
>WGBF01000284.1 GCA_015494485.1 bacterium
ACAGGATATTCTTGCCACATTCACATTTTTAAACACAGGAGGGGCTGCTATGTGGGTCAAACAATTCAAACGTTTTTCCATTCCTATTTTTTCAATAGTACTATTGGGATTTTTAATTTTGGGGTCAGGTTTTTCCCTTCGTGCTCAGGAGAAGGGCACAGTGCGCGGTATTGTTACGGATGCTAAAAGCGGGGATGTCCTGCCAGGGGTAAATATTCAGGTTAAAGGCACATTTTTTGGAACTACCACCGACAACGATGGCGCATATTTCTTATCGCTGAATCCCGGCACATATACCCTGGTATTTTCGTTTCTGGGGTATAAAACGGAACAAAAAACAGTTACGCTTGCTGCGGGAGAAATCGTGAATTTAGACGTTGCCCTTTCAGAAGACGTACTGAATTTGGGCGAAATTGTAGTAGTTGGTACCCACCGAACGGACCGCACCGTGGTGGAATCGCCCACCCCGATTGATGTGTTAACGGTTAAAGAAATCCGACAAACCGGGCTTACGGAAACCAACCAGATTCTGGAAATGCTCTTACCCTCATTTAACTTTCCTCGCCCAACCATTACCGATGGTACGGATCACGTCCGCCCCGCAACGCTGCGCGGTTTAAGCCCAGACCAAACGCTGGTATTAATCAATGGAAAGCGCCGCCACACTACCGCATTGGTAAACGTAAACGGTTCCATTGGTCGGGGCTCGCAGGCGGTGGATTTAAACGCGATTCCCTCCAACGCCATTGAGCGTGTGGAAGTGTTGCGGGATGGTGCCTCCGCTCAATACGGTTCGGATGCTATTGCAGGGGTTATTAATATTGTGTTAAAATCCGATAACGAACGCAAAATTTCTGCGAATCTGGGACAAACCAAAGCCGGTGATGGTCAAACGGTTCAAATTAGTGCCAATTATGGCTTTACCTTTAAAAATGGTGGATTTTTACATTTCAGCGGGGAAATTCGTAAACGGGAACCAACCAACCGCGCGGGTCTGGACCCCCGTCGTCAATATTTTTATGTGAAGGAAGACACTTTACCGGACGGCACCCCGATTCGGGAATATGATCCACGGGAACTGTCATTTAACCGGAAGAATCATCGCTACGGGGATTCCAAAGCCGAAGATTATATGCTTTTTGTCAACGCCGGTTTTCCCATTACCAATACAACCTCGTTTTACGCATTTGGTGGTTTTGATTTTCGCCGGGGCGAAGCCGGTGGTTTTTATCGTCGGGCGCTGGATAATCGCACCGTGCGCGCCATTTATCCCGACGGCTTTCTCCCCTTAATTGCTCCGGATGTTCGCGATGTATCCGGTACCGTCGGCATTAAAGGAAATTGGGGGAAATGGGCCTGGGATTTAAGCAACGTGTTTGGTCGGAACGACTTCAAATTCAATGTCAAAAATAGCGTGAATGTTTCCCTGGGGACGGCAAGCCCAACCCGTTTTTATGCCGGTACCCTTATTTTTCAACAAAACACCACCACCCTGGATCTCGTCCGCGAATTCGATTGGGGGTTTGCGTCACCCGTTACCTTTGCAGCAGGTGCTGAACTTCGACTCGAAAATTACCAGATAAAGCAAGGTGAACGGGCCTCCTGGGTGGACGGCGGTGTACCGATTCTGGACGGCCCCAATGCCGGGGCCAAGGCGCCGGTGGGTAGCCAGGTGTTTCCCGGTTACCGCCCGGACGACGAAAAAAGCGAATGGCGAAACAATATTGCCACCTATGTCAGTCTGGAAACAAACCTGCTTCCAAACTGGCTGGCCAGTGTTGCTGGTCGTTTCGAACGGTACAATGACTTCGGTTCCACCTTTACCGGGAAATTCGCGACCCGTTTCGAATTTTCCAAAGGCATGGCAATTCGGGCATCGGCCAGCAATGGTTTCCGGGCACCGTCTATGGGGCAACGGTTCTATTCCTCTACCGCCACGGTATTCATCGATAATATCCCGTATGAAATCCGAACCTTTCCTGTGAATGATCCTGCTGCACGCGCATTAGGCGCCAAGGACCTAAAACCGGAAAAGTCCGTTAATTTAAGTGCTGGTATCGCATTGAATCCGTCCAATCGGTTATCGTTAACAGCAGACTATTACTACATTACTATTCAGGACCGTATCGTGCTTTCCGAAAACTTCATCGGAAGCTCCATCCGGGATTTTCTGGAATCCAAAGGATTCTCCGGCGTCACAGGCGGTCGGTTTTTCACCAATGCAGTGGACACCAAAACTCAGGGTTTTGAAATTGTTGCTCGCTATGCTATGGATTTACGGGCGTACGGCCAGTTAATATTTACCTTTTCCGGGTATTATAATAAAACAGAAGTAACCCGCGTGTCCGAAACACCGCCACAATTAGCAGATTTTGAAAATGTCCTGCTTGGCCGCTCCGAAAAAGGCCGTATTGAAGAAGGTCAACCCCGGGATAAATTTAGCATTATGGCCCAATATCAATGGGGAAAACTCAACATCACTGCCCGGACCGTCCGTTTTGGTGAGTTTACTTTTCGTCACCGTTCAGACCCCACCCGGGACCAGACCTTTAGCCCAAAATGGATAACGGACCTGGATATTTCCTACGAAATTGCAAATCGGTTTACCATGGCTGTCGGTGGGAATAACATTCTGGATGTGTATCCGGACAAGGCTATTTACCGTAATTCCTTTTTAGGGATTTTCCCCTACACGTTACTATCTCCCTACGGATTTAACGGCGCTTACTTTTATACCCGATTTGCCTACACTTTCTAAATGCATTACTATCACCTCCCGGAGAAATTCCTCCGGGAGGTATTTTATTCCGGCATTAGGACCGTTTACTACGATCAACCGCTTTCAATATTTTTAAATTCAACACAATAAAACGCCAAAATTGAATGAATTTATTGTTCATTCGTTTTCGATCTTTTTCAGTAAACTTCATGTTTCAGCCCTCCTTTGTTATTCCGGAATAATAGACCAACCCGGATACCCTTTAAATTTGTACATAAAGGTTGTTTGAATCAGCCGTTTCATCCAGGCACCCGCCAAGCCGGCTTCCATGTGGGTCACAAACATATCCCGTCCTTCTTCGTTGGGATATTGCCGCTGGTCCGGTACCACGGGATAAATAATAATGGTTGCCGCAGAGCCATCCCATAAGGAATCTCCCATCGAGGCAATGCAGGCCGCAAACATTTCACTCATCCGTTCATGGTGCGTCATTCGTCCACGCTTTACCAGGTCAATGATATTCAGTGCCACAATACGCCCAATAATGCCGGAAATCATTCCCGTTCGCGGTGGGGCGGGCGAAATAACGGTCCCGTTGGGGCTTTTCATGGGTTCGGAAATTGGCCCGGGAGGTGCAAAAGCAATACCGGCAGCAAAAATATTCTTATATGTCCGGTTCTGGTACACGGCAGGCCAGGCTTCGGGAGTATCTTTTAACGTTTCATAATCCAGGCCGTAAATGGCATCGACCAGAATAAAACCTCCTTTGTTCTTAACCTTTTCCGAAACATCTGCCCCGTTTTTGCCAACTACCTGAATATCCGTGCCTAAAAATTGAGGCAGCAATACGGCAAAATCAAATTCTGTAGTGCCCTCGTTTCCATCCGCGTCCTCCCAGTGGATTTTGCCTTTTTCCACGCGTTTGACCGCTGTCCTTACCTGCCACTGGATGTCAAATTCGTCAAAAATGGATTGGATGAATTGTTCACTGGTAAACGGCTTCCCATTTTTGCGAACAGTGACTCCGCGAATACCAAAATCACCTAACCGGGGTTCATTGGAAATCCACATTAATTGCGCTTTGTCCCGGATTCCCCGACGGAGTAAATCTTTATGAATATTGGTAATATATTCAAACGCTGCCCCCTGGCAGGTAGCCGCAGGATGACCGGTTCCGACGACTATTTTAACCGTTTCCCCTTTTTGCATGCGCTCGACCATTTTTAAATATTCATCCCGCGCCTGAATCGTATGCTCTAAGGTACAAATGGAAAAACTGTTACCCGTATCCGGCCCCAGGCCCGGAGTGCCCGCAAAATTCAATTTGGGCCCGGTTGCAATCACCAGGTAATCATAATCCACCCGTTGTTCCCCATGTCCATCTGCCAGTTTCACCGTAACATATTGTTCATCCGGATTCAAAACGGTAGCAGCACCGTGCACAAATTTAACGTGCATCCGGTCGTACACCGGCTGAAGCTTGAAGTTGGTCTTTTCCGGTTTCATTCGGTCCACACCAACCCAAACCAGTGAGGGGATAAATAAAAAATAATCGTATTTATTAATAACTGTTACCTCGTGGTCTTTTCCCAACGCATCCCCGAGGTACAACGCTGCAGTATGGCCGGCAAATCCGGCACCAATAACAACAACTTTAGCCATACGGACCTCCTCATGTTTTGCCTTTGAAGAAATTCAACTATTTCCCCCTCAAAACAGTGAACAGATTTGGTTTGTGAATATAAATCAACAATTAATTTTTAGCAACAATTTTTTAGCATATGAATTATTTTTTATGTTTGATTTTTGCATTGTGAACAAATAAATTCAAACTGAACCAGTTAGGTTTAGTTTAAATGAATACTCTGATAAAGCGCGAACATGATTACGCGATTCGGATTTGCGCCTATTTGGCGGGCAATTACCAGAAAGGCCCCCTGCCGCTGCCCCACATCTCCCGGAAACTTTTCATTAGCCTTCCGTTTGCGAATAAAATTATTCGGCAACTCAAAACAGCCAAGATTGTGAAAACCGTTCAGGGGAAATACGGAGGTGTGTTTTTAATCCGTGACCCGCAGACCCTTTCATTAATGGAAATACTGGAAGCGGTGGGTTTTCGGGGAGCAGTGAATGCCTGTACAATTCAACCGGAAATTTGCCCCTTTTCGGATCATTGCCGAATTCACCGGTATCTTACGGGTCTGGAGGACCAATTATTCAACGCACTTCGCGAAAAAACCATTGCAGACTTTGCATTTTCCGATGCCCATCTGGCATCGGAACTTCCGGCCAATAACAAAAACAGAACGGAGGTTTACTGATGGACGTCTTAACCTTATCCCGATGGCAATTTGCCATAACAACTGTTTACCATTTTTTCTTCGTTCCCCTTACGTTAGGCCTATCCATTTTTATTGCCATTCTGGAAACAGTATATGTTAAAACCGGGAATGAGCAGTATAAGAAACTGGCCAAGTTCTGGGGAAAATTATTCTTAATTAATTTTGCCATGGGTGTGGTAACCGGTATTGTTCAGGAATTCCAGTTTGGGATGAACTGGTCCGAATATTCCCGATTTGTCGGGGACATTTTCGGTGCCCCCCTGGCTATCGAAGCCCTGCTGGCATTTTTTCTGGAATCCACTTTTCTGGGGGTGTGGATTTTTGGATGGGAAAAATTATCCCGGAAAATGCATCTGGCTGCCATATGGCTGGTGGCAATTGGCTCCAATTTATCCGCGTTATGGATTCTGATTGCCAATTCATTTATGCAGCAGCCGGTAGGCTTTGTCATTCGCAATGGCCGTGCGGAAATGACGGACTTTTTCGCCTTAATTACAAACGGACACGTCTGGGTTCAATTTCCTCATGTGTTTTTTTCCGGGATTACCACAGCGGCATTTTTTGTCATTGGCATTAGTGTTTACCATTTACTCCGTAAAGGCAGCGACTTTGAATTGTTTAAAAAATCCTTCCAATATGGTGTTGTGTACGGTGTAATTGGTGTCCTGTTGGTTACCCTGGAAGGCCATGCTCAGGCCCAGTACATGGTGCGCGTGCAACCCATGAAAATGGCCGCGGCCGAAGCGTTATGGAATTCCGAAAATCCGGCGGCAATGTCTCTGTTCACCATCGGGGACGAAAAAAACCGCAAAGATGTGTTTGCCATTCGGGTCCCCGGGTTACTGAGCTTTCTGGCCTACAACAAGTTTAGCGGCGAAGTCAAAGGAATTAACGATTTACAACGGGAATACGAACAAAAGTACGGACCTGGCAACTACGTACCCCCGGTGGCAATCAGTTACTGGACCTTTCGGCTTATGGTTGGCGCCGGAATTTTAATGTTGTTTCTGGCACTTTTTGGCATCGTCAAAGTCCTGAAAGAAGACTACAATTTTTCACCCTTCTGGGGCAAAATTTTTATTCTATCCCTATTTTTACCGTACATTGCCAATTCTACCGGGTGGATTTTTACAGAAGTTGCGCGTCAGCCGTGGGTCGTGTTTGGCGTCATGCTTACTAAAGACGCGGTTTCCCCGGCTGTATCCGTGGGGGAAGTGCTCACCACCCTTATCGGTTTTACCCTGGTTTACGCGGCACTAATTGTGGCAGATGTGTATTTA
>WGBF01000285.1 GCA_015494485.1 bacterium
CAACACAGGTATCGGCACCACGGGCAAGGATTTGACCAATTCGTTGAAAATCTTTGTCTGCCTGAAGCCCCACGACCACGTTCAGGGGTTTATCGGGGAACAACGCTTTCATTTCCTGAAGCGTGGCCTGCATGCCCTCTGCATTGTGGGAAACATCCACAACCACCACCGGATGGGTTCGTACCACATCCAGTCGTCCCGGCCAGTGTACAGTTGCCAGCCCGTTTCGCACGGGTGTTTCCGGCCTCGGGAAAATGTCCGGTAAGCGGTGAACAGCAGCTACCGCCAACAACGCATTTACGGCCTGATAGGCCGGAATCAAATTGATGTGCAACTCCGGATACCGAAAGCGGGGATGTTCCACATCCACAATTAAGCCGTTTAGGGAACGCTCCCGGAGGCGAACGTGTTCCCGAGAAAGAATTTCCAGCGGGGCATCCACCGTTTCGGCCTGGGCCTGCAAAATAACATCTACCTCCGGTTGTTGGGCAATAGTCAGGGCTGGTACCCCGGCTTTGAGAATGCCCGCTTTTTCCCGCGCAATGGCTCCCAGCGTGGTACCCAGGTAATTCTGGTGATCCAGGCCAATGTAGGTAATTACACTTAACAACGGGCGAACGATATTGGTTGAATCCAGGCGTCCCCCCATCCCGGCTTCCAGAATGACCAGCTCCACCTGATGTTCCGCAAAGTACTGGAAGGCCATAGCGGTGGTTACTTCAAAAAAAGAGGGCTGAATCCGTTCAATGTGGGCACGCATGCTGCGGGTAAATTCTACCACATATTCTACCGGGATAAGCGTTTCGTTTATGCGAATCCGCTCCCGGAAATCCACCAGATGCGGTGAGGTGTACAGTCCCGCCTGGAGTCCGGCCGCGCGTGCAACGGCAAACAACATGGCCGCGGTAGAGCCTTTCCCGTTCGTACCGGCAATGTGAATTGCCGGCAACCGGCGGTGGGGGTTACCCAGGATGTTTAACAATTGCCGGATGTTATCCAGGGAATATTTTACCCCCACCCGCTGCAGGTTAAACAGGTAATCCAGAGTGCGGGTGTATGATTCTGATGTTTGAAGATCAGCGGTAGTGTCCATCCGTGTAGCCAATGCGATGTTATTTGAAGGTACCAATTTAAGCGGCATCCCTGCCGATGAAGATGGGTTCCCGTTTTTACATTAAACCTGCTGTTGCAGCTGTTCGCTTACCCGACCAAATCGCCGTTCCCGCTGGAGGTAATCAATTAACGCGTGGTAAAATTCCCCTTTACGGAAATCCGGCCACAGGGTATTGGTAATGTAAATTTCGGTATAGGCAATCTGCCACAGCAGAAAATTACTCAGGCGCTCTTCGCCACTGGTTCGAATCAACAGGTCGGGGTCTGGCAAGTTATGGGTGTACAAATGTTGCCGAATGGTTTCTTCATCAATTTCATCGGCAAACAATTCTCCGGACTGAATTTTTTGCGCAATGGCCCGAACCGCATCCACAATTTCCGTGCGTCCACCGTAACTTAACGCCAGGTTTAATACCAGCCCGGTATTATGGCGGGTTTCTTCAATACCCCACATGAGTTCATCATACACGAACTGGGGGAGGTCTGTTAATTGACCAATGGCATTCAACCGCACGTTTTTTTCAATTAAATCATTAATTTCCCGGCGCAGGGTGGAGACAAACAGCCGCATCAGGGACGACACTTCCATTTCCGGCCGCTGCCAGTTTTCTTTGGAGAAGGTGTACAGGGTTAACACCTTAATCCCCACCTCACCGGCGGCTTCCACAATTTCACGTACGGATTTTACCCCTTCCCGATGCCCGGCCACCCGCGGCAATCCGCGCCGTTTGGCCCATCGGCCGTTCCCATCCATGATTATGGCCACATGTTCCGGCAGGCGTTTTCCCTGATCCAGTAAATACATCAGTTCCTGCTTTTTAACCTCCGGCTTCATCATTCGATTAAACACACTAATCCCTCCACGTTAAGTGGTTTATGGTTAAACACCCAAATGAATACCCAGCATCTGTATCAATGTTCCAAAACAAAGTGCTTTGTAACGCAAAGTAACTTTCCAAAAAATATTAAATTTGCTGCAGCTTTAATCCCTGTAAAATCAAGGGTAATTTTTCTTCCTTTTCCTGATGCGCAAATCCTTCCGCCGCCCGTAACAACACTTCTTCCAGGGCCTTTAAATATTCCAGAAAATTTTCGCGCCCCATCTCCGTTAAAATGACCCGTGTTTGGGGCTTATTCCGCACAAAGCGTTTCTGAATTTCAATCACTCCGGCGTCTTCCAGGGTTTTCAAATGGCGACTTAAATTGCCGTCCGTTAAATCGCACTCCTGCTTTAACTGGGAAAACGTTAACCCATCCTCCACGCCAATCAACGCTGACAAAATCGCCAGCCGGCTGGGTTCATGAAAAACCCGCTTTAACGCCGCATATGGGTTTTCAGATTTGCTGGGCATGTTCTCTCCCCTTAATATTTAAAATGTACAGAACAAATTCTTTTAAACTGATGTTGGTTACCCCATCGAAATGCAAAATGATCCCGCCAGTCCATTCGCCAATAAAAAATACCACCCCCATTATCCAGGGATTTAAAAATGAAATGGACGGTGCCAGCAGACACATGGCCCCTGCGGCAATGTAATAAGCCCCTACAATCCAGATGCTCCGGGGCAACACGTGACGGGAGGCCAGATTGGCCACACCAAACAACGACATCCAGATGCCAAACAAATACTGGTAATCCTGATTTAAAATCATGGTTGCCGTAAGTACACCGCCAACGGTTAACGCCGGCAGGGAATCCAGGGTGGGTTTTAGCCGCCGGATATCCCGCTTAACCTGGGGATCAAACAAAAACCAGTGGATCATGGCTCCGTAGTTGAGGAAAAATCCAATTAAAAAGACCACACCCCACCCGTAGACATGCGCCCGATAGGTTTGCGGGTACCAATGGGTGGACATGACAACTGCTGCCAGCAATGCCACCGTACCGGAAATAGCACGAACCCGACCGGAATAACCTTTAAAGCGCTGGCGTTCTACAATTTTTTGTTGTAAATCCCGAACCTGTTCAAGGGCATGATAAATTGTGGTTGCGAAATTGGATTTTTCCACGGCGCTTCCTTACCTCTATTCCATTTCAATTATTATCGATCGCGTATGGGTATTGATTAATCGCTTTCTGGTTAATCTTCCAGTTCATCATTAAAAGTTAGCAAATGTTCGGGGACTCTCAAAAGCAATTTTTTCACTTTATTAAAAAAACGAATGCGCCAAACATTGACAGAAACAATATTTTCCCCGTTTTTTCAACATTAAGCGGGGACTTTCTTGTGGATTTGTCATTTGCGCTGTATCCTTCTATTTTTTTCTTTCATCCAATGGATTTTTTACCAGATGGAGGAAAGCACCATGCGTTCAATCACAATAGATGTTGCAATCATCGGTGGCGGTCCGGGAGGCACAGAAGCGGCGCAATGGGCCGCCCGGAAAGGGCTTTCTGTGGCCGTGATCAGCAATTCCCCACCAGGGGGTCGGGCCTTCTGGAGCTCCTTATTACCCAGCAAAATCTGGCTTCACACGGCCCATCGTTGGGAGCAGATTCGCCACGCGCCGTTTGATGGCATCACCATACCCCGGCAGTTCAATGCCAGTACCATGCCGGAACGCATTTCCCGCACAAGCCAGCAACAGTCCGAACAACTTTGGGAAACCCTTCAGCAACTGGGCATCCAATGGATAAATGGCACAGCAACCCTGACGGCCCCCGGAGAGATTTCGGTGGAAGGGGAAAACCAGGCGCCTCTCAGGGTTCAGGCGCGTGCGGTGATTATTGCTTCCGGCTCTCTTCCGCGCTTTACCCCGGATATCCGCCCGGATATGGAACGAATCATTGCGCCGCGACTGATGACACGCCTGCGAACCCTGCCCCGAACGTTAATTATGATTGGGGGCGGAGTTACCGGAACGGAATACGCAACCGTATTTGCCGAACTTGGGGTGAACGTCACAGTCGTTACGGATCAGCCGCAACTGTTGCCTCGCTTGGATCCGGAGGTTTCGCACGCGGTGGAAGACTATTTCCGCACAGCAAAGGGAATACACATCCGTACCAACACCCCCGTCAAAGCCGTGAAGCGAAATGGTGATGCGGTTACCGTTACTCTTGCCAACAATGAAACCCTCACGGCAGAAATGGCCTTCATTGCCATTGGCCGGGTTGTTGATTTGAAATTTGCCACGTCGGAAATTCTCAATCTCTTGGCACCTTCCGGGACGGTGGTTGAATTACACAACGGGATGGCCACGGCCCTGGACGGGGTGTACGCCATTGGAGATGTAACCGGAGGCCCCATGATGGTTAACCGCGCCCGGTGGCAGGCGCGAATGGCCGTAGAACAAATTGCCGGCCAGGTGAAACACCCAGAGCCGGCGGCATTAACGGAAGCGGTGTTTACCCATCCCCCGGTGGCGCGGATTCACCATCCCGTACGGGCTGCAACGGGGGAGCCGTGCGAACGCTATTCTCTGAATTTTCAGGGCAATTTAGCCGCGCGCCTGCACGACATGCCCGCCGGGAAACTGGTCTTATCCGTCAGTAAAAAAGACGGTCAGATTCTGGAAGCAAGTGCATTTGGTCCCCATGCACCGGAAATCATTGGGGTAATCCAGCTGGCCATAAACCACGGCATTTCCTGGTCTGAACTCCGGCGGATTCCGTTACCGCATCCCACTGCCGCAGAAATCCTCACGGCTGCCGGTTGAGCAAAACCGGCGGCCGTGCCCGGATTCGCGGAAAATGAAATTTACGGTTGGTGATTTTCCGCCGGTGTCTTATTTTGTAACCTTTCTGCAGGTAAACAACTCTAACTAAATAAGCGGCGGGGAATGGACAACGTTAACGTCAAAGAGCTGGTTAAACAGGCCAAAAAAGGAGACAAAGAGGCCTTTACCCAGCTGGTTCATTTATACAGCGACCGGGTCTACAATCTGGCGCTGCGTATTTTAAAAAACCCTGACGATGCGGCGGATGTATTGCAGGAAACGTTCCTGGCCGTGTACGAAAAGATTCACACATTCGACGGGCGTGCGGACTTTTTTACCTGGCTGTACCGGATTGCCACCAACTTTAGTTTAATGCGGCTGCGTAAAAAGAAACGCACCGTACTGGCGGATGAAGACCTGGAACGGGAATTTGATTCCCCAGACCAGGTGGAAATTTCGGAATGGCAGCAGGTGCCGCTAAAGGGAATGTTAAGTGAAGAATTTCAAAAGCACCTGGATGAGGCGGTGGATTCGTTACCGGATATTTACAAATCGGTATTTATTCTGCGGGACCTGGAAAACCTGTCCATCAAGGAAACCAGCCGCATTCTGGGGATTACTGAGAGCAACGTAAAAATTCGCCTGAAACGGGCACGCATGTATTTGCGGGAAAAATTAGCCGGATATATGAGTGAATTGGTTAAGGAAAACAACTCATGAAACCGCATGCCAAAAAAATTATTAACGAACTGTGCAACTACCTGGGGCAGGACCTGAACCAGCCCATGTGCAAAGAACTGTGGGAACACGTTCAGAATTGTCCCGAGTGCCAGGCGTACCTCAACACCGTGAAACTTACGGTGGAAATTATCCGGGACGCCAATGCCCCCCAACATGCCCCCGAAGCGGTGAAGGAAAATATTTTTAAAATACTTAAACTGAAGTAACCCCTTTTCATTTCCCGTTTTACTTCAACGACCTCATTTTCCGGTATGGGAATTTTGCCTTCGAATGGCTATATTTAACTGTCAATACGGGAGGCACCATGAAGGAAATTTTGCTGGCCCACGGTGGTGGCGGAGAAGAAACCCGCCAGCTTATTGAATCCCTGTTTGTAAAACATTTTGGAAATCCCATGCTGGAACGGCTGGAGGATGCTGCCATTATTTCCGGCAATCCACAACTGGCGTTTACCACGGACAGTTTTACCGTATCGCCCCTCTTTTTTAACGGTGGGAACATTGGCAAGCTGGCCGTTGCCGGCACGGTGAACGACCTGGCCGTCATGGGGGCCCGGCCGTTGTATTTAAGCAGTGCATTTATTATTGAAGAAGGTTTTCCGTTTGAGCACATGCAGACCATCGTGGCATCAATGGCGGAGGAACTGCAGAAGAGTGGTGCTACCATTATTACCGGGGATACCAAAGTGGTTCCGCGGGGTTCAGCGGACGGCCTGTTTATCAATACCACGGGCATTGGGCAGGTCGTGTATCCCGGGCTTTCTGCCGGGAATGTTCAGCCGGGGGATGTTCTGGTGGTCTCCGGTACGGTGGGGGACCACGGCGCCTGCATCCTGGCGCAGCGGGAAGGCATTGAGCTGGAAAGCGACCTGCAAAGCGATTGCGCCACCCTGTGGCCGTTAATCGAAATGGTGCTAACGACGGAGATCGAAATCCACGCCATGCGGGATCCCACCCGGGGCGGTCTGGCAGCGGTACTAAACGAGTGGGCCACCACCTCACAGGTGGGGATGGATATTCAGGAAGCCGCTATCCCCATTCGCCAGGAAGTGATGGGGCTGTGCGAATTGCTGGGCATGGAAGCCACCAGTTTAGCGTGTGAGGGACGCGTGGTATTTGCCGTTCCCCAGCCCCAGGCGGAAGCATTGCTGGCGGTGCTCCACACCCACCCCCTGGGACGCGATGCTCAGATTATTGGCACGGTAACATCGGCGCACCCGGGACAGGTGATACTGCACACGGAGTACGGGGCCCGGCGCATTCTGGAGCCCCCACAGGGGGAACTGCTGCCCCGGATTTGTTAACATTCCCTGTTCAGTGCGTAAAACAATTCAGGCTTTTGCCCCGGGCTTGAATGAGGGGTAAACATAAAAAATACCGACATTTTCCATGCACGAATTTTCCATTGTTCAAAATCTGCTACAACTTATTGAAACCCAGGCCCGGGAGCATCAGGCAAACCGGGTAACCCGCGTGGTGGTCAAAGTGGGGAAATTCTCCGGGGTGGAACCCCACCTGCTGCAGACCGCCTTTGACACGTTCAAAGCCCATTCCATTGCTGCGGATGCGGAGCTGGAAATTCAAATCCAGGAGTTGGTATTACACTGCCCCCAATGTGATCTGGAGTTTACGCCCACAAACATGCAATTCCGCTGCCCGGAATGCGGCAGTACCGATGTGGAAATTCGTCATGGTCGGGAGATGATGCTCATGTCCCTGGAACTGGAAACCTGAGGACGCATCCGGTGGGCAACAAATTGACTTCCTTTACCGAAACTTCACCTCAAATTTCTTCGGGTTCAGGATAAGTAGGTACTGCCGGGCTCCGCTGCGAGCGAAAGTGTAGCAGCCTTTCCCCGCTGGAGCACCGGTTTCAAAAACCGACCGGTGTAGGACTGCGCCACGTTCACAATGGCTTCCGGCGGACCAGCAGCAACCACTTCCCCGCCGCGGTCACCCCCTTCCGGCCCCAGGTCAATAATCCAATCCGCCTGTTTAATGACATCCAGGTTGTGTTCCAGCACAATAATGGATGCCCCCCTATGCAACAATTCCAGCAAGGCACGAATCAACACTTCAATGTCCCGGAAGTGCAGCCCGGTGGTGGGTTCATCCAGCAGGTAAAGGGTACGGTCGTGGCGTTTTTGACTTAAAAAAGCGGCAATTTTAATCCGCTGCGCTTCCCCGCCGGAAAGGGTCGGTGCCGGTTGCCCCAGGCGCAGGTACCCCAGTCCTACATCCTGCAGCATTTTTAATTTGCGCACGATTTTGGGCTGGTCGTGGAAAAACTCCAGCGCTTCGCTGACGGTCATGTTCAGCACATCAAAAATGGACTTGCCACGGTAGCGTACATGCAACACCGATTCTTTAAAGCGCCGCCCTTTGCAGGCGTCACACTCCAGATGAACGTCGGCCATAAAGTGCATTTCCACGGTGATTTCCCCGTTGCCCTGACACACTTCGCACCGGCCACCCGGCACGTTAAAGGAAAAATGTCCGGGTTTGAAGCCCTGTGCCCGGGCCTGAGGGGTGGCAGCAAACAACTTGCGGATTTCGTCAAACGCTTTTACATACGTCACCGGATTGGAACGCGGCGTGCGACCAATGGGCGACTGGTCCACCAATATCACCCGGTCCAGATACTCCGCCCCCAGCAAATCGTCGTAGGCAGGGGGTTTTTCCACGGATTGTCCCAGCTTCTCTTTCAGGGCCGGGTACAACACATCCTGAACCAGGGTGGATTTTCCCGCACCGGATACCCCGGTAACCACCACCAGGCATCCCAGGGGAATGGTGACGTCAATTTGCTTGAGATTGTGCTCCCGCGCTCCCAGCAGGCGCAACTGGTTTTTCCCGGGCGGACGGCGGGGAACATTCAGCAAGGGCACTTCCTTTTCCCCACGAATGTAGGCGGCCGTTACGCTGGTGGCGTGGCGGCGAAACGCCCGTTGGGAACCGGCAAACACCACTTCGCCACCGTGCTCTCCGGCAGCAGGGCCCAATTCAACCAGATAATCCGCATGCTCAATTACCGCCCGTTCATGCTCCACCACAACCATGGTATTGCCACGTTTTTGTAAGGCTTTTAAAATGCTCACCAGCCGGTGGGTATCCCGGGGATGCAACCCTACTGTGGGTTCATCCAGAACGTACAAGGTATTGGTAAGAGCAGAGCCCAGTGCCGTAGCCAGATTAATTCGCTGGTACTCCCCGCCACTTAAGGTATTGGCCCGGCGGTTCAATGTTAAATATTCCAATCCCACATCCAGCAGATATTGCAACCGGGAACGCACTTCCTTCAACACCACATCTGCTACGGCCTGTTCTTCGGCACTGAGGTGCAGGTTGTCCAGAAATGCTTTCAGATCGCTCAGCTTGAGATTGGCCAGTTCGGCAATATTGGCACCGTTGATTTTAACCTGCAGGGCTTCAGGACGCAGGCGGGCGCCGTGGCATTCCGTGCAGGTGAAGTAACTGCGGAAACGCGCCATGAAAACCCGCACGTGCAGTTTGTACTTCTTTTTTTCCAGGTACCGGAAAAAGCCCCGCACCCCCGGGAATTCATCCTGCCCTTCCATCACAAATGCCACCTGTTCCGGGGTAAGTTTGCGGAAGGGCACACTCACCGGAATGCCGTGCCGCCGCGCGACGGTAAGCATGGTATTCAAAAACCGGCGTCCTTTGGCACTGTTGAACGGTGCCACGGCGCCGCCGCGTAAACTCAGGCCGGGGTCGGGCACAATCTTTTTTAAATCCCAGTCCATCATGTCACCAAAGCCCTGGCATCCCGGACAGGCACCCAGGGGATTGTTAAAGGAAAACAGCCGCGGCTCCGGGGCAGGCATGGAAATTCCACACCGGTTGCAAATAAACTCCGAAGTAAACCGGCGGCGCTGCCCATCAGCCAGAATCACCACCACGGTTCCGTGGCCTTCCACAAAAGCGCTTTCCAGGGAATCCATGATGCGGGCCCGTTGCGCTTCCGAAACGGCGGCAATGCGGTCAATAACCACATCCGTTGCCGCAACATCCACGGACTGAAGCTCACCCACCCGCATCAGGCGTCCCCCGGCCCACACCCGTTTGAACCCCTTGCCTTTCAACCAATCCAGGGGCGCATACGTTTCGGGAATGTCGGCAACGGACAACGGAAAACCAATCATCACCGGGCCACCGGCAGCATGTTCCAGCAGCCAGTGGTACACATCCTGGGGGGAATCGCGGCGGATTTCCTCCCCGCATTGGGGGCAATACACCCGCCCGATGCGGGAAAACAGCAATCGCAGGTAATCGTAAATTTCGGTAACCGTCCCCACCGTGGAGCGCGGAGAAGTGGTGCGGTTCTTTTGTTCAATGGCAATGGCCGGGCTAATGCCGCTAATCCAATCCACATCAGGGCGCGGCATGCGTTCCAGAAATTGCCGCGTGTAGGTGGAGAGGGACTCCAGGTAGCGGCGCTGCCCTTCGGCGTACAGGGTATCAAACGCCAGGCTGGATTTACCGGAACCACTGGGGCCTGAAATGACAATCAGGCGATGCCGCGGCAGCTCCAGCGAAATGTTTTTCAGGTTGTGGGTGCGCGCTCCCCGAATGACAATCGATTTATGCATAATGGTACCTGTTCTCCGGCTTCCCGACGCGCCGGGCCTGATGTTGAACTCCTGCGTTGAAACCCATCAATTTAGCACAAATAAGCGGCCAGCGCAACGGAGCCTCCTGGTGTCGGAGAGAAACCAAAATGATTTAGCCGTTCACTCCAACCGGGGTTTCCCATTATATTCCCCAAAGCAATTTTTCAAGGTGACAAATGCGAATGTCCAACGCCATTTCGTTTTGCTTTGCCCTGTTGATTGGGGCAGGCAGTTTCGTATCGGCTGTTGCACAATCGCCTTCGGAATGGCTTACCAGCCACGGGCAACTTACCTCTCTGTCCGAAACGGCACTGGAATTCCGCACCGGGGACACCCTGGCGCTGGCATTGCTGGCCTTTCCACCTGACTCCCCGTACAGTACCCTCCGGGTGGAGCTGCCAGTGGAGCCCACGCACTGGTACGATACTACCAGCGCAGCTTATCTGGTGGTCGGTACCGATTCTGTGGGGGTTCTGCGATTGTGGGCGGCCGGGTATTCAGGCAGGCATCAAGCGGTGGAATGGGGTCCGCTCCGCGTCACCTCCCGGGTTCCCATTCCGGACCTCTTTCCTCAAAAAACAAAGGCCGTGACCATTTTGCCACGCACCGGGTCTTTGTATTTTAAGTGGGTCATTTCTGCGGATACAGAAAACTTCATCGAAGTAAATGGCGTGCCCCTGAATCTGCCACCGTTTATGCTGCCCTGGCACATCACATACGTGGGGGTTGCCATTCAGAATGCTGCTGTTCGGTTTCACCAACCGCAAGTTGTACGGGAATAGCCTCACCTGTTGAAAAGGCTGCCTATCCCGAAGGCCCCTGCAC
>WGBF01000286.1 GCA_015494485.1 bacterium
GAACTACCCGGGTGTGTTTCCTGGAAAATGGTGCCCCCTAAAAATTGGTTACTCCTTAAGAATGGATTCAACCCCGGTAGGTGTAAATAGGGAAAGTTTTTCCGAATTATCAGGTAATAGGCAAGTACCACTTTAAATAAAAATAGCGGAAGCAGATTTCCCTGCCTCCGCTGTTTTTTATTCTGAACGAAAGATTACTGAGTATTCAGCTTGGCCAGTTTTGCTTCCGGATTTTTTAGGAATGCCTTTTTGCAACCGGCTGAGCAAAAGCCGTACAGTTTGCCGTGATATACCGTGGTATCCTTAATCGCAGCCTTGCGCATGTCCATCCCGCAGTTGGGGTCCACGGACACAGCCAGCATGTCGGCAGTGATGTCCAGCGCGGCCTTAGCCGGAGCCTGTTTGGTAGCGGCTTCCTTATTTTCCTTCTGGCATCCAACGGCCACCAATAATACTACACTCAGTAAAAGCCATACGTACTTCATACTGCCCTCTCTACATGTTAATTAGGATGTTCACTTTGTTGCTGATTTCCGGCAGGCGTTTCCCCTTGCGGGTGTTCGGCCGGTTGTTCGCCCTGAGGATGTTCTGCGGGTTGCTCACCCTGTGGATGTTCAGCCGGTTGTGCACTTTGTTGTTGCGTTTGTTGTTCGGTGGCCTGGCCTTTTTGCTCAGCGGCCTGTTCGCCCTGCTTTCCGCAACCAAAAGCAGTGATTAATCCCGCTGCTACTAAAATATATAAAAGCTTCTTCATCTCAAACGCCTCCTTTGGGTTTTGTTTAGTTAAAGGTTGTCGAATATAGATACCATATGAATAAAAATCAATAGGATAAATCGCAGAGAGATATTAATTTTATCCAAATCATAATGGACGCGGGGCATTGTCGTTAGCGGAATTTTTAAAAATTTTAGCCGATTTGACGCGATTGCGAATTATTAATTTGCTGCTGGAAAATCCGGGAATGCGGGTCAAAGATATGGTGGAAGTGCTGGAATTGCTGGAATTGCCGCAAAGCACCGTTTCCCGTCATCTGGCACAATTGCGGCAAAGCGGTTGGGTGGAGGTAAAGCGTGTGGATATCTGGGTGCAATACCGCCTTTCCCGAAACGTAATTCCCGAATTAAGAGTTGCGTTGCAGAAATTATTTTCACAAGATATTGTGTTTCAAAATGATATTCTAAAAGTCAAAGCCATGCGAAGCGGAGTTTTACGGGACGGTGGATGATTTTGGCTTACATACCGCGCTGGAACTGGACGGACGGAAATTTATCGTCCATACGGGAACGCTTATGGAGCGGCAGCTGGTCATTTCCGAAATATTTGAAGAGGGACTATTCCTCACCGCTCGGGAATTGTACCTGCCCCTGCGCCGCGAAAATCATCCGGTAAATTACGATTTTATTACCGGCATCACCAATCAATTCCACGACCAGGTCATCGAAGAACTGAAGGTGCTTTACCGAATTCAGCAAAAACTGGAAAAGGTGTTTGCTGCCAAAAAGAAACAACAGGATGCCAAACCCTATGTGAATCTGGGCACCTTGTTTTTACGGCG
Organism: bacterium; assembly: GCA_015494485.1. Lineage (GTDB taxonomy): Bacteria > Calditrichota > Calditrichia > RBG-13-44-9 > J042 > WGBF01. The sequence goes on from WGBF01000286.1 coordinate 1,557, forward strand.
GAACCTGTACGATGAAGCGGAACGCGCGTTTCAACGGGCAGTGACCATTCAACGGGATAACATCAAAGCCAATGTAGGGTTGGGAGTAACCTATTTAAAAATGCGGCGCTTTGAAAATGCCATTAAAGTGCTGCAGAAAATCTTGTCCGAAAATCAACGCTTTCCGGATGTGCTGAATTACCTGGGACTGGCCCACCTGTTTGCCGGCAATCTGGAGCGGGCAGCAAATCTGTTTAAAGAAGCCATTCAAATTAATCCCGAATACGTGGAAGCGCAGTTTAATCTGGGCGTGGCGTTGTACAAATCGGCTTTGCAGGGCGTTAAGGATCCCCGCGCTGTGGCGGTTCCCGCCCGGGTGTCCATTTATTTAAAGCAGGTTCGCGATCTGGAAAAATACCGCGACCCGGAATGGGAGAAGGAATTCAGCGAAGTGCTGGAATTAATGAAAGACAACGACCATGAGGTAATTTTACCCCTGCTGGAACGGCTTCAGCTGAAACTGGTGGATGTGTTTGTTAAAAACGAAAAAGTGGCGGAATTCTTTCTGAAATTCCAGTATGGCGGCAAAGCCCTGGATGTAAAAATGATTTCCCGCTACGACATCTTTTTCATGAATTCCGGAACGAGGGAACGGCAATACCCGGATTACTGGAATAACCGCGGTGTATTTCAGTTAATTAAAAGCCACGCCTATTTTCAGGAAGCCATTCACGCTTTCAAAAATGCCCTCAACCTGGAACCGGGCTATCAGGAGGCCCAGGAAACGCTGGATAAACTAAAAGCCCACGAAAAAGGCTTCATCTTTATGATTCGCGCCATGTTGAAATGAGCCTGCCATGAGCAAAATCCTGATCGTGGACAACGAAGAAAAATTCTGTAAAGTGATGCAGGCCGCGCTGCAGCTGGAGGGTCTGGAATCGCAGTACTGTACCTCCGGGAAAACCGCGCTGGAATGGCTCTCCCATAACCCGGATGTGGAAGTGGTTATTACCGACTTACGGATGGAGGGTATGAGCGGACTGGAATTGCTGGAGGCCATTAAATCCCGTTTTCCGCAGGTGGAGGTCATGTTGATGACCGCATACGCCACCCAGCAAACGGCCGTGGAGGCGTTAAAAAAAGGGGCGTACGATTATTTAATTAAGCCCTTCGACATGGACGAAATGATTCTGCGGGTTCGGCGTATTCTGGAACAAAAACAACTGCAGCAAAAAGCCTCAGGGCCAGTTAGCCCTGCGCCGGAAACCATTCCGGGTATTGTTGGAAAAAGCAAAGCCATGCAGCGGGTGTTTGGGTTAATCCGCAAGGCTGCGGAAACGGACGTTACCGTGTTGCTGCGGGGTGAAAGCGGTACCGGGAAAGAACTGGTTGCGCAAGCCATTTACCAGTTGAGCAGGCGCGCCAACGGCCCCTTTATTACCGTGAATTGCGCCGCATTGCCGGAGAATTTGCTGGAAAGCGAACTGTTCGGTTACGAAAAAGGTGCGTTTACCGGCGCCACCCAGCGCCGCATTGGAAAGTTTGAAGCGGCCCACCGGGGCACCATCTTTCTGGATGAAATCGGGGATATGAGTCCCGGAACGCAGGCCAAATTGCTGCGGGTGCTGCAAAACCGGGAAATTTACCGCCTGGGGGGCAACCAGCGCATTGAAGTGGATACCCGCATTATTGCAGCCACCCACAAGCCCCTGGAAGAGATGGTCGCCGAAGGGCAATTCCGGGAAGATTTGTACTACCGCCTCAATGTTTTTCCCATCGAACTGCCCCCGTTACGGGAACGGAAGGAAGACATTCCGGAGCTGGTTCACCACTTCTTAAAGCAGTACCCCGTCCACCACATTTCCCGGGAGGCACTGGCACTGTTAATGGATTACCACTGGCCCGGCAACGTGCGGGAGTTGCAAAATGCCATTGAACGGGCCGCCATTATTGCCGATACCATTATTGAACCGGAGCATTTGCCGCCGTACATTCGCCATCAGGTACAACCCACGCGTGGTTTTGAATTGCCGGATGAAGGCATTGTGCTGGATGAGCTGGAAAAGACGCTGATTCTGCAGGCGCTGGAAAAAAGCGGGGGTAACAAAACCCGTGCAGCAGAGTTGCTGGGCATTACCCGCCGGCGTCTGTACTCCATGATGGAGCGCTTTGGCATAAGTGATTGAGCCGCCGGATTGCCTATCCTCTCTTTTTACCCCTTTGGGCTGTTTTCCGCCTGAATGACAGAAAACGTGTCAGAATGCCCTTTCCTTTCTGGAGTACCATTCCCCGAAAACGCCGGAATAGCGACAATTCCGTGCAACTACTTCCTGGCACAATATTTGTAATTAAAGGCGGTGAACACAAAACATCACCATGAAATGAAAGGAGGATGATAGCATGAACCTTGATAAATTTACCATTAAAGCGCAGGAAGCTCTGGGGGAAGCCCAGCAACTGGTGATTAGTCTGGGCCAGCAACAACTGGAACCGGAGCATGTGCTGAAAGTGATGGTGGAAGATTCCGAAGGGATTATTCCGGTTATCTTGAAAAAGCTGGGCGTTGACCCAAAGGATGTTTCCGCGCAACTGGACCTGGCCATTGACAAATTTCCCAAAGTACAGGGAACGCCAGGTCAGGTGTATGCATCGCCAAAATTCAATCAAATCATAAATGTATCCTTGAATGAGGCGAAAAAGCTGCAGGATGAGTACGTTTCCACGGAACACCTGTTGTTAGCCATTTTAGAAGTGAAGGAAACGGAAGCCTACCGGATTCTTTCGACCTTTAATGTGACCAAGGATCTGGTGCTGAAGGCGCTGCAGGAAATCCGCGGTAAACAGCGGGTAACGGACCAGAATCCGGAAGGGAAGTACATGGCGCTGGAACGCTACACCCGGGATTTAACCCGACTGGCGCGGGAAGGTAAGCTGGACCCGGTTATCGGTCGTGATGAAGAAATCCGGCGGGTATTGCAGGTGCTTTCCCGGCGAACCAAAAACAATCCCGTGTTAATTGGGGATCCCGGTGTGGGTAAAACCGCCATTGTGGAAGGTATTGCCCAGCGGATTGTAAATGGCGATGTGCCGGAATTGCTGAAAGACAAGCGCATTGTGGCACTGGACATGGGTGCACTGGTTGCCGGTGCCAAATTCCGGGGCGAATTTGAAGAACGCCTGAAAGCGGTGTTGAAGGAAATTCAGGAGTCCGAAGGGCAAATTATTACCTTCATCGATGAAATTCACACCCTGGTGGGTGCCGGTGCCGCAGAAGGGGCAATGGATGCCTCTAACATGCTGAAGCCGGCATTGGCGCGGGGTGAACTGCGGTGCATTGGTGCCACAACCATTGACGAGTACCGGAAGCACATCGAAAAAGACCCGGCACTGGAGCGGCGATTCCAGCCCATTCTGGTGGACGAGCCCAGCGTGGAAGACACCATCTCCATTCTGCGGGGCTTGAAGGAAAAATATGAAGTCCACCACGGGGTGAAAATTACCGATGCCGCCATTGTGGCAGCGGCTACTCTGTCGCATCGCTACATCACCGACCGCCGGTTGCCGGACAAGGCCATTGACCTGATTGACGAAGCGGCATCGCGCCTGCGGATTGAAATTGACTCCATGCCGGAAGAACTGGACGAAATTGAACGCCGCATCAAGCAACTGGAAATTGAGAAAGTGGCGTTGAGCAAAGAGAAAGACAAAGCAGCCAAAGAACGGCTGAAACGTATTGAAGAAGAACTGGCCAACTTGCGTGAAGAGCGCAATCAGTTGCATGCCCACTGGATGCTGGAAAAGGAAACCATCCAGCAAATTCGGGCGACCAAAAAGGAAATTGACCAGTTGCGCATTGAGATGGAAC
>WGBF01000287.1 GCA_015494485.1 bacterium
AGAGCAGACCCAGTATTTCCCCGCGGTTGGTAAATAGGGGGGCAATAAGCAGCGACTGGACTTCCGGGTGCCAGGTGTGAATCCGTTTGCCGTAGGGGGAGTGATCCACATCCTGAATAAGCAGGCATTGACGGGATTGCTGAATTTTTTGAAATAGATCCGTTTCATACAGAAAAGCTACATCGTTCAATTGATGGGGCAGCAGGTTAAAATAACTGCTGACCTGAAAGGAATTTGTCCGGGAATCCTTCATGAGCAACAGCGACACCTGACTTTCGGTAAACCGGGTTACCAGTTCGATGATCAATTGCGAAAGGCGCTTCAGGTCCAGTTCGGCATTGAGTTGGCGGGCAAGGTCGTACAGGGAATTTACTTCTTTCATTTTGCGGTCCAGCGCCCGCGCCGATGGCAAATACAACAGAAGTTTGGTATTTACTACAAAGGAATAGGTGACGGTAAGAATCCACGTTCCCAGCACAAAAGTGGCGGTTGTAATGTTAAATGCCGCCAGGTGGGGGTCGAATACCACATCAAACAAGGGAATGGTAGAAATAAAAATAACCAATGACAGAAAATAAAATTTGATTTTTTCACTCCGGGAAAGATAGGGAATCCAATCATTGTGAAAGCTGAGCAGCGCTGCCATGACAATGGCCAGCAGAAACAAAATGGAGCTGATGGAACCGGAAAATTGAAAAATCGGAGTAGGATTTAAATAATAGGCAATTGCTGCGCCGATTAAAAAATAGATAAAAAGCAAAAAATAGGTCCGGGTTCGCTTCCGGGGTCTTAGAAAAAGAATGCGTTCCAGTAAAATCAGGATGGCAATGAAAGACGTTAACGCCACCAGGGAAATCCAGTATTCATAAACCAGGGTTCCAATGGTCAGGGGAGCAGGAGGGAATTCAGTGTCATATACCGGATCAATAAACAGGTTAATAAAAATGGCGGCAAGGTAATTCAACGCAATGAAAACGATCAACAGGTAAAGCTTTTGCCGGATTTGCTGAACACCCTTTTTGATTTTCGGAGCCAGAATAGCGTACCAGGTAAGCCCGGCAGCAATAATTAAAATTTCTTTAAAATGGTTAAGGATTGGAATGTTTAATTTACTGAAAAACAGGAAAACATCGATGGAAAAGCACAGGGCGATAAATACCGCCAGTAAAATGATCTTTATGTTATCCGAAAGCCGTTTCATTACTGAATATGAACCCGAATGGGGTCGTAAATTTCACGGGATTTAAATGCAATATTGCCATGTTTGTCGACCATCACCAGGCGGTCATTCAAGCGGTCACACAACACCACAGTTTGGTCCGTCCGGTTTATCTTCAGATCACTGATTACAGAAAAACCGGTCAATTCCCACAAACGTGAACCGTCTGCAGAAAGTTTCACTAAATTATCTTTAAATACCAGCGGTCCGTTAAGAATGATTTTACTGACAACAAAGGCATTTTCCTCAAACGAATACGCCAGCGTTCCCACTGCCATGGGCAGCGGCAGTTGCTGCCAGTCATTTTCTGCCATTGAACGATAGAAAATGATACTCCGATTTGCTTCGAAGTCGTTGGCAATGGCAAATAACCAGATTCCCTGTTGCACACTGCGTGTAAATTCCATGTTGGGCGGTGCGGCGACGGAATCCACAATTCGATTTAAACTTAAATCTGCCAGATAAAGGGTACTTGTATTTATTGCCACCAAGCGATTTTGATTGGTAAACACGTGCAACGAAATGTAATTCCCCGACGGGAAAATATATTCCCGTGTTACCTGTTCCTCCTGGAAGTACTGCACGTTGTTTTGTCCGTTGTCCAGCACATAAAAATTGTTTCCGGTACCTTCGCCCACCACTGCAATGGGGCTTTTGAACCCCTGGGTAAAAATAAATACTTCCTCACCCGCTTTAATGCTCAGTCGGCTAACGGCCGTAAACGATTTGGAAACCAGCCAGATTGAAAAAGAGGCCAGTTTAACGTCCCAATCATTGTCCGGATAGAAGGTGTTGTAGGTAGATAACACATGCCGGAGATCGTAGGATACTTGCAGGACCTGAAATCCATTTTCCGAAAGCATCCAGGTGGTGGTGGGACCCAGGAATGTGCGAACGGTATTGGATGGCGATGTTTCCCGCACGCCATTGGACAACGATACGCGGTAATAATACCAATGGTAATTGGACACCTGCGTGTCCGTAAACGAACGTACATCACTGTCCAGCACCTGGTATAATTCATAGTCCGTACTGTCATCTACTGCCCGGTAAATATGCGTTTCCACCACGCCTTCCAGTGTCGGGTACGACCATTGCAGTTCAATCCGTTCCGGGAATGGCTTCATAGACAATTGAATGGGGGCTTCAATGGTATTGGCGGGGTCAAAGGGATTGGTATGTTCCCGTTCTGAACAGGAAAGGATCACCGCAAGCCCCACCAGTAGAATAAGCCGATGCATGATTCTCGAAAATTTCACCATTGTTCCCTTTGTATTGTACAAATATAAGCGGCAATGCCCGATACAACAATCAGGAAATGGCAGCAATGCCGTGCCGTGTGCGTTGGCTGAATTGGATTTACCCGCGGGAGTGAAATAAATTCAGGACATTTTCTAAAAT
>WGBF01000288.1 GCA_015494485.1 bacterium
CTGCCCGCGTATGGGGTATTGCGGAGTGTTTTCAGAAAAATTTGCTTCTGGAGCGAATGATTCGGGCATACCGGAAACAGAAAATGCCTGTAGTGGTAGCGCACACCGGAACCAAAAAAATGCCTCCCGCCGGAACGATTATTATCGGGAAGAACATTCCGGTGGTGTGCAGTGAGATTCAGGAAGTATTGGAAACCCCGGAGGTGGTGGTGATTGGCAAACGAATTGCCAATTCCCGCCTGGAAGGGTTTACCTTCACGGAGATGAAAAAAATTCTCCGCACCTTGCCGGATTATCCCTTTTTACTGGAATTACCCTGCGAACCCCCCGAAAACGCTTTGCTACCTGCGAAGGAAGTAAAAAAGTGGGGAAAAGCCAGCTTGTGGGACCAATTGGTGCTCAGTATGCCCGTATCGGTTTTTCTGGAACGGCTGCAGAACGGGGAAAAGTCGTTCAATCCCGAAACCGCCCTTCAGGAGGCGGGTCTTCTTTCCCTTTTTCAGCAACAATGGCCGGCCGCACTTATCTTGACCGGTGTGCAGGAAACCCGGGATGAAAATCAGGCCATGTTGTTTATCCGCGAAATGAAACGCTATGCACCGGAGTTTACCGTTGGTTTATATAAAACAGCCAATAATGCAATCCATTGGGTGGAATGATGGGGCAACAGGATTTTGTGTTAATTCTTGGTGGTAGCGAAGTGGCATCAGCCACGGCGCTGCGATTGTTTCAGGCGGGGATTCCGGTGGCTGTCTGGGTGCCGGAAGGGGAAGCCTACCTGCGCCACAACCTGTGTTTTGGAGCAGTGCAATTTGTGGAAAAACGCACCATTGAAGGGGTGGAAGGGACGCAGCTCCCGGAAGACTGGCTGGACCGCACCGCAGGTTCATTCGGTGAAAAATTGAAAGAGAATCTGACGCACCTGTGGCTGGATAAAAAAATTCCTGTGCTGGTGAATATTCCCCTGGAATATTTTGAGGAATGGGTGCCGCAGGCTGTGGTGGAAACCCGAATCCCGGAACAGGACCAATCCGGAGCCGGCAGGGAACCCCTTCAGCTCCCGTTTGAATGCCGCACAGTGGGATTGGTGCCGTACCACCTGCCGGAGCGGCACGTCACCGCAGCAGTTGAAACGCGCTTAAATTACCACCTGGGGCGCGTGTATTTTGAGGTGGGGGAAATTCCCCGGGCACCCCGCCTGGATGCCCATTTCTTCCATTTGCCGTTTGAAACGATTCATACTCCCATCGAGGGGATGTGGATGGCCTTAAAGGAAATTGGCGATTCTGTAGCATTTAACGAGCCGCTGGGCAAAGTGGACGACATTGAAATCCGTTCCGCGGAAGACGGGCAGGTGTGGGGGATTGCTCTCAGTGGTCGTTTTGTAGCAGCCGGGCAAAGCATTGCCCTCATTTTTAAAGGGCGTCCCAACGAGGATTACCAGTATTTTAGCTTTCAGGACCGTGCGATTGCCAACGGGGTGCTTCGCGCCCTGGAACGCATCCGGTAATATTCGCTGCTGGAAATTGTATGAAGGAGGAGACCGATGACCTGGGGTGAATGGCTATCCCGCATTAGCGGTTGGGTGTGGGGACCACCGCTGATTATTTTTCTGGTGGGAACCGGCATTTATTTGACCATTCGATTACGGGGGCTGCAATTCCGCCAATTGGGGCCCGCCCTGTATCTGGCATTAATCAAACGAAAAGAAAAAAACGCGGAAGCAGGGGATATCTCCCATTTTCAGGCGTTGATGACCGCCCTTTCCGCCACGGTAGGCACGGGCAACATTGCCGGTGTGGCCACCGCCGTGGCAGCCGGAGGTCCCGGTGCGTTGTTCTGGATGTGGATTACCGGGCTGTTTGGCATGGCAACCAAATATTCGGAAGCCGTGCTGGCAGTGAAGTACCGGATAATGGATAAATACGGTACCATGAGTGGCGGGCCCATGTACTACATTGCCCGCGGCCTGGGATGGAAATGGCTGGGGGCATTGTTTGCGTTGTTTGCGTCCATTGCCGCCTTTGGCATTGGCAATATGGTGCAGTCCAATTCCGTGGCCGATGCACTGGAAAGTTCCTTTGGCATTCCCTTTTGGGTCACAGGGGTTATTTTAACATTAGCAACTGCTGCCGTTATTATTGGCGGAATTAAAAGCATTGGCCGCGTGACCGGTTTTCTGGTGCCGTTTATGATTGTGTTTTACATGGGTGGGGCGCTGCTTATTCTGGCGCTTCATCTGGACAAAATTGGTCCTGCCTTTGCTATGATTTTTAAAGGCGCATTTACGCCCACCGCTGCTGCCGGCGGATTTCTGGGGTCCACGGTGATGTTGACCATCCGGATGGGGGTAGCCCGCGGGGTTTTCTCCAATGAATCGGGGCTGGGAAGTTCCCCCATTGCCGCCGCGGCCGCGCAAACACGGCATCCGGTCACCCAGGCGCTGGTGTCGATGACGCAAACCTTCATTGATACGCTGGTGGTCTGCACCCTCACCGGACTGGTGCTCATTGTCAGCGGGGAATGGTCCAGTGGCAAAACCGGGGCGGAGTTAACTTCCATAGCCTTTTCCACCGGTTTAAACAGCACCGTGGGGCAGTACATTGTGGCGATTGGATTAACCCTGTTTGCGTACTCCACCATTCTGGGCTGGAGCTATTACGGGGAAAAATCCATTGAATTTTTGTTGAGCGAAAAGGCAGTAAAACCGTACCGGATTCTGTTTGCCCTTTTTGTGGGAATTGGCGCTGTGGCGGAATTGAATAC
>WGBF01000289.1 GCA_015494485.1 bacterium
GGCAGATACCACAGCGGATACCACCGGCGCCACCATTGCCAAGGTGGTGGAAAAAGATAGTACGCTGGAAGTTGCTGCCCGCTGGTATGAACGATCCCGAGAGAAAATTTCTAAAATTCTCTATGATGTGGCTCAACGTTCCTATGCCTTTGTAGAAGCGTATTTGCGTACTCCCAATCCCAATACTGGATTACAAGCTCTGGTGTACGAAGACTTGTTGTTGCGGAAACTCATTACGCCGGCTGTGGCCACAACGATTAAAATGCACTTAAAGAATTTGCAGGTTTCCCAGGAACTGGGATTGGAAAACAAATATGTCGTGGAATCCCGCCGGAAAATTTTGTTAACCAATAATATCCTGGCAGAACATTATGCAAAGATTTTTTACGATGCGGCCGATATTTACACCAAAAACATTCCTGTATTGGAAGATTTAATTCAGCGCGGGGAAAACGCCACGACACCCGACGGCATGGATTTTTATGCACTACAGGATGAGGTGTTAATGCAAACAATCTTTTTCATGGACCAGTTTTCCCAGAAAACCATGAAGTCATTTGAACAAACATTAATGCTGGCGGAAAATAATAATATTCAGAATGATGCCTTGCTTACCACTCAGGAAAAAATGTTTAATTTTGCCTACGAAGCCAGCGATTTAATGGAAGGGTTGAGCAAGCAGGCTACCCAAAAAAGCGAATTTTATCATCAGAAATTTGACACCAGCGAGTTTGAACCCTACGAAGTCGGTAGTGCATTTTTTGAAGATCAGGCAGCAGAACTGGATGATTATTCCATTACCTTAATGGAATCGGCGTATGACTTAAGCAAACAGTACGCGGTGGATAATATCTGGACCAAACTGATATTTGCCAAACTGGTGCAGAAGAATCCGGAGGATTATTTAACCGAATTGCCCCCAACGATTGTCACCATTCAGTCCGATTCCACCTGGAAGGCTACCACTCAGTATGAACCCGGTTATAACTTCCCGGAACATGATGACGCAGCATGGGGTGAGGCTAAGATTGTGACGGTGCCCATCGATTCTGTCTTCCAGGTGTTTGATTCCTTGCAAATATCACCTCCGGCAATTTGGGTAGGCCAGATTGCAGCCAATACCGGAAGCATGCCGGTGGGTACGCCATCCCTGGAAATTCAGGATAAGCCCATTGATTCCGTGGAGGTGGACACAACGGTACAGGTGGATACCACCGGTCTGGCTATTGGGGAAGAAAGTGAACCGGATACCGTAACAGCTTATTTCCGCAAAAAATTTGTGCTGGATTCCAGACCCATTGGTGGATGGCTTGCCGTTACAGCCGACAAAATTTTCTATCTGTATCTGAACGGCGAGTATGTATTGGGTAGCGAAGACGGGCATTATACGAACGTCGATTATTTGGATTACGAAGTGTTGCGGACTATTATTAAATCTGGAGAGAATACGGTAGCAGTGGCAGTAACCGATACAGACGGGCCGCCACGGTACGGACTGCGTTTTTATCTCTTCCTGAAATTAATGCCGTCGGAGATTACCAAGGTTATTGAAAACCTGAAAACAATCAAGACGGAAGATTTAAGCGACTTTACCGTACGTAAAATTGTGATCTTGAATCGAAATAAAATTGTGGAGTAACCCGTGAAAAGTATTTTAAAAATAGTGGTTTTCAGTATTACATTAGTAGGCATTGGGTTTGCTCAGCAGGGGAATCAACAACAGGCTGGGGGGAATGTTGTGAATATTGGCCCCATCAAGTTGGATGTGCGAATTGAATTACCTCAGGTTCAGATACTGGACAAACGCATCTCCCCCGATTTTGAAGATGTGAAAGCAGAAAAGCGATTTGAAAATGAGATCGTGGATCGCAGGGAATACGTGAAGTTTAAACCAATTACCAGTATGAAGGTAAAGCCCATTAAAAATGTACAGGCATTATTAAACAAAAAGCGCTTCTAACCGAAAATTAATCAAGTATATATCAAACATATTTAAAGGAGGTTTTTGTTATGTCCACTTCTTTCTGGAAAGAATTCTTTACCCAGTTTAAATGGAGCACCCCCGGGTCTGCATTTATGTGGTTTATCCTGATCATTTTCGTGTTTGCGATAGCCATTGCCATTGAGCGCATTTATTATGTCATGGTTCGTTCCAATGTGAACGCGGATAAATTCATGATGGAAATTCGCAAGTATGTTACCAGTGGTAACATCAAGAAAGCAATCCAGTTGTGTGAACAGGGCAAGCAAAAGGCATTACCCTATGTGGTATTGGCAGGCTTGAAAAAAGTGGCCGAAAGCGACAGCCTGGATTTTCGCTCCATTCAGAATGCCGTGGATGAAGGCACGCTGGAAGTGATTCCCAAATTGCAACGACGGACAAACTATCTGTCCATGCTGGCAAATATTGCCACGTTGACCGGTCTGATGGGAACGATTTACGGTCTGATCCTCTCCTTTGCCGCAGTAGGTAATCCAGCTATTCCGGAAAAAGATAAACCGGCTTTGCTGGCACAAGGTATTGCAACAGCAATGAATACCACCATTTTTGGGCTGGCGGTTGCGATTCCCACACTCATCTTTTACAACATCATCCAGAATAAAACGGCTCAAATTATTGATGAAATGGATGAGCATCTGGTGAAGTTAATTAACTTGATTACAGGCAATCGTTAAAACAAAATTAAGGTGATATCATGGCATACAAGCCTTCAATGCGCCGCCACTTAAAAGTGGAAGAAATGGAACTGGATATCCGACCGGTCATGAACCTGATGGTGGTGTTAATTCCCATTCTGTTGTCCAGCGCTGTATTTACAAAGCTGGCGATTCGGGAATTGAACTTGCCACCGGCGAAAGGTGGCGGGGTTGCAACGACCGATCAAAAACCGGATGAGGAAAAGAAACGCCTGAATCTAACGGTTTTGGTCTCGAAGAAGGGATTTTACCTGGCATCCGCCTCTGGATATTTGACCGGAGAAGGGAATACCACGGATACCGAAGCACCACCGGCAATTCCGTTAAAAGAAGATGGCACCTATAACTATGAGGAATTGCAGAAAAAATTGGTGGAAATTAAACAAAAGATTGCCGGTCAGGGATTTACGGATGAAAACAATATCCTCATATCCGCCGAAAAGGATATTGCGTACAAATACATCGTGAAAGTAATGGACTATGTCTCTTCGTACACGGACGACTCGGGTGTTGAACAACCGTTATTTCCCGGAATTGCCATTGGGCAAATTATATAATCAAAGTAGAGGGTAACCATGGCGTTTATACCATCAAGACGAAAAAAACACAATACGTTCCGCAAGGAAGACTTAAATTTGACTTCCATGATGGACATGATGACCATCATCTTGCTATTCCTTCTAAAAACGTATTCTACCACGGGAATGATCATTACTCCCTCCAAAGACCTCACTTTGCCCACTTCCTTAAGCAAGGAAGCACCCCGGAAAGATTTGAACGTATCAATCACCCGGGAAAATATTCTGGTGGGCGATCAGTTAATCATGCCGATTGCGGATGTCGATCAGAGTTCGGCAATTATCGAACCCCTTTATGCAGTTCTCAAAGAAAAATCGGAAACCGCGAAGGAAGATGAGGAGAAGTACGGCATTCCCTTTAATCATGAGGTTATCATTCAGGGGGATGAAAATACACCTTTTGATTTACTGGTGAAGGTATTATACACCTGCGGAAAAACGGAATACTACAAGTTGCGTTTATTAACGTATCAGGAAAAATAATCTTAACAGGGTAAGTCAAATGGAAACAAGGCGAGGAACACAAGGGAATTTCCAATTAGCGGGTTTTCCCAAAGAGTTTGAACGAAATATATGGGAAGAGCTGGATAAACGATATCTGCTCATCCTTTTGATTATATGGGTCATTTCCTTTACCTTCACCTATTTTATGTCCAGCCGCGATTGGCGTCTTTCCGAAGCGGAAATGGAAAAAATTAAACGCCAGGCATTGGCGAAAGTATATGGAGAGATTGTGGTGGAAACCCAGCCCACTACAACGGAAGCGCCGGAAGCGGTTACTGTAGAAGAAGGTGGGGGTGCAGAACAAGCCAGTGAAGTACAGAAAGAAGAGGGCAAAAAAATTATTCAGGAATCGGCTGCACAACAAGCGCAGCGGCGCCGGGCTACACGCGCCTCGCTGGCTGCAAAAAGCCGGCAAATGGAACGTCAGGTGGCGTCTTCCGGAATTCTTGGTGTCATCACCGCTGGTGGCGGTGTGGGTGAAGGCAGCACGGAATACGGGGATGTACTCGGTGAAGCCGGTGGCGGTGGTGTAACCGATATCGGAAGCGTGGTTGCGGGTACCGGAGGCATTGCAGCAGCGTCTGCACCGGGGCAACGAACCCGGGTTGCCAAGGGCATATCCGGCGGTGCTGGCGGCGAAGGCGAAGGGATTGACAATTTAATTAAAGGGGGTACTGTTAGTGCCAGTTCCGGTTTTCGGCGCAAAGGGGGTATTACCATTGCCGCTGCGGATTTAGGTGTGTCGGGACGGGCATCTGGTGCGGCATCTCGTGACCCTGAAAGTTTAATTCGCGTGGTGAATAAAAATAAAAGCGGAGTGGAATATTGTATTCAGCGTGCTTTGAAAATTAATCCCAGCCTTAAAGGTCGTATTGATGTAGAAATTGAAATTAGTCCTTCTGGGCGGGTCATTGCTGCCCGTATTATAAAATCAACTTTAAAGGATAAAAGCCTGGAACGGTGTATTCTGCGAAAGCTCAAACGCTGGAGAGGGTTCGGAAAAATTGATCCTTCCTATGGTAATTTGAAATTGCGCTTGCCGTTTATCGTATAAATTTTGTAAACCATGCAATAATTTAAGAAGCCTGTCGATGAATTCGGCAGGCTTTTTTTTGTATAGTATTTTCCGTTTAGAAATTATTATATTTTGCCAAAATTTTGATGTAAAGGAGGATGTGTGCGACTGAAACGAACCCATACTTGCGGTGAGTTAACGGCAACCCATGTTGGGCAGGAGGTCGTTTTAAATGGATGGGTGGAAAACTGGCGGGATCATGGTGGTGTAATTTTTATTGATTTACGCGATCGCTACGGAAAAACCCAGATTGTTTTTTATCCGCAATATGAGCAGTTTTACCCGCTGGCTAAAAAACTCCGCTCTGAATACGTTATTGCGATACAGGGTATTGTCCGGAAAAGACCGGACGATGCAGTAAATCCAAATTTATTCACTGGCGAAATTGAAATTGAAGTGACCGATCTGGAAGTGTTGAATGAAAGTGCCGTTCCGCCCTTCGAAATAAAGGACTATATCGATGCTTCTGAAGATTTGCGGTTGCAATATCGCTATCTAGATTTACGTCGCCCGAAACTGCAGAATAACATCCTCATTCGGCATCAGATGGCTCAGTTTACCCGCCGCTTTTTTAGCGAAAATGGCTTTGTGGAAATCGAAACGCCTTTTCTAACAAAATCCACACCGGAAGGTGCCCGCGATTTTTTGGTGCCCTCGCGCCTGCATAAAGGAAAATTTTACGCCTTACCCCAATCGCCTCAAACCTACAAGCAAATTCTAATGGTCGCCGGTTTCGATAAATATTTTCAAATTGTGAAATGTTTTCGGGATGAGGATTTGCGAAAGGACCGGCAACCGGAATTTACCCAGATTGATCTGGAAATGTCGTTTGTGGATGAAGATGATGTGATGGGGGTGATGGAGCGATTTGTACAGGGGTTGTTTAAAGAAATCCTGGACGAAGACATTGCCATACCGTTTGAGCGCATCCCGTATGATGTGGCTATGGATAAATACGGTAGCGATAAACCCGATACGCGCTTTGGCCTGGAGCTCCAGGAAGTTACCTCGGCGTTTAAAGGCAGCGGTTTTAATGTATTCCGGAATATTGCAGAGCAGGGAGGATATATTGGATGTGTGGTTGTCGATGAGGGAACCCGGGTTAGCCGAAAGCAGGTGGATGATCTTACCGCTTATGCCAAACACTTGAACAGCGGCCTGGCGTTTGTCCGCTACCGAAATGGAGCGTTTGACTCCGGCATTGCCAAATTTCTGGGTCAGCCGGAACAAAATGCTCTGACCACCATTCTGAATTTACCTCAGGGTGCCCTCCTGTTTTTTGTGGGTAACACGGACCGGGAATTTGCCCAGACAGTACTGGGGGCCATACGCCTCCGGTTAGGCGAAATGTTGGGATTAATTGATGAAAGTGTGAAAAAATTTCACTGGATTGTGGATTTCCCCTTACTGGAATTTGATCCGGAAGAAAAGCGGTATGTTGCCCGTCATCACCCATTTACATCACCTAAATTAAGTGATATTAATCTGTTAGACGAAAATCCGGCAGCCATTAAAGCCCGGGCCTACGATCTGGTTTTAAATGGCAATGAAATTGCAGGGGGAAGTATTCGTATTCATCGGAAGGATGTACAGGAAAAGGTGTTTCAATTACTTCAAATTGGTACGGAAGAAGCCCAACGGAAATTTGGCTTTTTGCTAAAGGCGCTGGAATATGGTGCCCCTCCGCATGGTGGTATTGCTTTTGGATTTGACCGTCTGGTAATGTTAATGACGGGGTCTCAATCCATCCGTGACGTGATTGCTTTCCCCAAAACAGCGCGGGCGGTAGGCTTAATGGAAGATACACCATCCGAAGTGGATGAGGCTCAATTAAAAGAGTTGGGAATATTAGTGGTCGGAAAGAAAAAATAGAAAAATTTTTCAATTTTATCCGAAAAATTAAATTTAGTTATCTTGACTATTAATTACGTATTTTTTACCTTTAATAAATGAGAAAATATAATTACATAGGAGGCAATTATGAAAGGTGGTAAAGCGCTTCTCAATGCTGCTCTGGTGTCTGGTTTTGCTTTATCGTTATTATTCTCCACCGGATGTAGCCGTCATCCCAATGAAGAGCAAATTCGGGTAATGGAGGAAGCACGTGCTGCTGCATTGTCAGCAGAAGAACAATTAGCTCAAAAACAGCAGGAATGCAATGACCTTCAGCAGAAAGTTGCATCCAAAAAGCAGCAGCTGGAAAATCTGAAGAAGGAACGAGATATGGTTAAGGAAAAACTTCAAAACTGGAAAAGTGAATAATAGGTGAGAGGAGGCGATAAAATGAAGAAAACATTGGTAGCATTTTTAGTGTTATTCAGCTTGGTCCTCTCTACTTCATTGATGGCCCAGCAATATAGTTACAATTACAAAGAAATGTCCATGGATGAATATAAGGCGGAATTGGCAAAATGGCAGCAGCGGGAAGCGGAAGCCAAAAAAGGCATTGCGGAACAGGAAGCCTGTATTCAGAAACAAAAAGAAGAATTGGCTCGCCTGGAAGACGAAATTAATTCCGTGCAGAATGAAATTTATGCATTACTGGAAACCGATGCCAATGGCTACACTGCCTATATGGACTCGTTAAAAGCTCTGGAAAATGAACTGCAGGCGTTTGTTGCATTGGCTCCTGAAGAAATTTATACCCGTAAAGATGAATTAAACAATTTCAAAAAACGACTGGAAGCGGCGAAAAAGGATAAACGGAGCCTTACCACCGAAGCTCAAAATAAAATTAGTGCTATTGAGAATCTCATTGCTCAGGCCGAAAGCAAAGCGCAACCGGCAGCCGCAGGTCGGTATGAAGTTCAGCGGGGTGATTATCTCTGGAAAATTGCCAAACGCCCGGATGTTTATGGCGATCCCTATGCCTGGATGCGCATTTATACCGCTAACCGGGATCAGATTAAGGATCCGAACCTGATTTATCCGCGTCAGGTATTCCGTATTCCCACCATGCCGGGACCCAATGAATATTGGGTAGAAAAAGGCGATTATTTGAGCAAGATTGCCGGTATGGCCAATGTGTATGGAAATCCGTTCCGCTGGCAAAAAATCTATGAAGCAAATCGGGAAATTATTAGCGATCCGAACCTGATTTATCCCTATATGATTTTAGTAATCCCCAAGAATTAACGGGATAGCAAATTTGGACTTAAAAAGGCTCTTGGCATTTGCCGGGAGCCTTTTTATTTTTATCTGTAATAAAAAACGGGAAAGGCGTTGGAAAAGTCAATAGTTATTGATAAGGTTGATCCTCTGATAATTTTTGGAGTGGGAGACGAAAATCTTCGTAAAATAGAATCCCAATTTAATGTTTCACTTATTGCGCGGGGCAATGTCATCAAAGTTAATGGTTCCCCGGAAGATGTGGAAGCAGTAGCGGCCATTATTCAGGAGCTGATTTTTCTGGCAGCTAAAAATAAGCAGTTATCGCCTTCCGATGTGGAAACCATTATTCATGTGGTCAAAGCGGATTTCCAGTCCCAGGCTGACGAAGTCCGTTCTCCCCGAATAACTGCCGAAAAAAAAGCAATCGATGAAGTCATTCTGTTCACCAAAAAGGGATATATTAAACCGCGGACAGAAGGGCAACGTCGGATTGTTGAGGCGGTTCGTACTCACGACATTGTGGTTGTCATCGGGCCGGCGGGAACGGGGAAAACATATCTTGCAGTGGCATTGGCTGTTGCGGCGTTAAAAGACAAAGAAGTAAATAAAATAATTTTAGCACGACCGGCGGTAGAAGCCGGGGAAAGTTTGGGCTTTTTACCAGGGGATTATCGGGAGAAAATTGATCCCTATTTGCGGCCTTTGTACGATGCCCTGGAAGAAATGCTACCCAGGGATGTATTGCGGAAGTACATGGAGCAGAACATTATTGAAGTGGTTCCGCTGGCATATATGCGGGGCCGAACGCTGAACAATGCCTTTGTTATTCTGGATGAAGCCCAAAACGCGACCACCATGCAAATGAAAATGTTTCTTACCCGCCTGGGAATCAATTCCAAAGCGATAATTAATGGGGATATTACCCAGATCGATTTGCCCGATATTAAGAATTCAGGCTTAATTGAAATTCAGGAAGTGCTAAAGGATATTGAAGGTATTGAATTTGTTTTTCTGGATAAAAAAGATGTTGTGCGTCACCGCTTAGTTCGAGATATTATACAAGCCTATGATGCGTACAAAAAATAATGGAGAGAGCAATGAGTTTACCACGTAACGTTGTAATCACCTCTGCTGTTCGGACGCCAATTGGCAGTTTCAATGGTGCATTGGCACCGTTAAAAGCGCCCCAATTGGGAAGCATCGTTATTCGGGAAGCGTTAAAACGCAGCCAGCTTAAACCGGAGCAAGTGCAGCAGGTGATTATGGGCAATGTCATTACCGCCGGCGTGGGTCAGGCACCGGCACGCCAGGCAGCAATATTTGCCGGATTACCGACCTCCGTCGATTGTATGACCATAAACAAAGTGTGCGGTTCGGGACTTAAAGCCGTTATGTTGGCGCGGAATGAAATTGCCCTGGGGGAAGCGGACATCGTTGTGGCTGGTGGTATGGAGTCCATGAGTAATGCCCCTTATCTGCTGGACAAAGCCCGGTGGGGTTACCGGATGGGGCATGCGGAATTGATTGATGCCATGATTCGGGATGGTTTGTGGGATGTTTACAATAATTTTCATATGGGGAACGCCGCAGAATTGTGTGCCCGGGAATGCAACATTCCCCGGGAAGCCCAGGATGAATTTGCCGTGTTAAGCTACAAACGGGCTCTGGAAGCCCAGGAGAAGGGATATTTTAAAGAAGAAATTGTGCCGGTTCCGGTTCCACAAAAAAAGGGAGAAATTATTGTGGAAGAGGACGAGGAACCCAAAAAGGCACGTTTTGAAAAAATCCCCACCTTGCGACCGGCATTTGAAAAAAATGGAACAGTAACTGCGGCCAATGCTTCCAAGATAAACGATGGGGCCTCTGCTGTAGTGGTGATGGCAGAAGAAACGGCGCAAGCATTAGGAATAAAACCTCTGGCCCGCATTGTTGCCCAGGCCACTGCATCCAAGGATCCGGAGTGGTTCACCACCGCCCCGGCCGATGCTATTCAGCGGGTGTTGCAAAAAGCCCAGATGACAGTAGATGACATTGACCTGTTTGAAATTAACGAAGCGTTTGCCGTTGTTACCATCGCGGTAGATAATATTCTGGGAATTCCTGTAGAAAAAGTAAACATTGCTGGTGGGGCTGTGGCACTGGGGCACCCAATTGGTGCCAGTGGAGCCCGGATTTTGACCACGCTAATCCACAATTTAAAACGTACCGGTGGAAAGCGCGGAATCGCTTCCCTGTGCATTGGAGGTGGCGAGGCTGTCGCCGTAATTATTGAAATGGTATAAATTTGCAATACATGGTCTTTGAAAACGGGTGGAAAATTGGCATTCTTTGAGATTGCTCACTTTCTGAAATAGAGCAGTTTATTATCTTTTACTTTAACATAAATTGAGATATTTTATGACGCGTCGGCAGGCACGGCAATTGGCCTTACAAATTCTTTTTGCAAACGAATTTTTAAACGAAGATTACCGGGAAGTTGCCAATCGGGTATTACAGTCGCTTGGTGAAGAAGCCGATGAATTTACCCTGGAGTTGGTGCGCCTGGCTACGGAGCAAAAAGAAATGCTCAATCGCCTAATCGAAGCCAATTTGCGAAATTGGGATTTAAATCGAGTGGCCGTGTTTGATCGGGTATTGTTACGTATGGCCCTGGCGGAAATGTTAAACTTCCCCGAAATCCCCGCAGAAGTAACCATGAATGAAGCCATTGAAATCTGTAAGGATTTCTGTAACGATAAAAGCCGCCGTTTTATTAATGGAATTCTGGATGCCATTTACAAAAAAATGAAACAGGGCAAACTCTCTGCTGCCAATTTTCCATCCGCCGGTAAACCAACGGATTAATTATTAAAGGAAACGTTTTGTGGCTATCGCCATTTTTTCGGATATCCATGCCAATTTAGCGGCTCTGGATGTTGCCTATTCGTATCTTAAAAACCAGGGAATTTCCACTATTTATTCCCTGGGAGATATTGTGGATTACGGACCCCGCCCCAATGAGTGTGTGGATTTTGTTAGGAAGCATTGTACCGTTAGTTTAATGGGAAACCACGATCACGCCATTATTGGGGGTACGGATATTCGGTATTTTAATGTGTATGCCCAGCAAAGCGTCCTCTGGACCCGCCAGCATTTGTTCAAAAGTCATCGGGAATATCTGGCAACGCTCCCCTTTGTTCACCAGGAAGGGGATGTGCATTATGTACATAGTACCCCATTGCATCCGGAAGAATGGGATTACATTTTAAGCGAAGCGGATGCCAATTATTATTTTAAATATACCCCTCACCGCCTGATATTTATTGGCCATTCCCATTATCCGGTAATTTTTTCCGCGGAAGAAGGAATGCTGCCGCCAAAATCGTTAACCTTACGGGCGGACGACCGCTACATTATTAATGTCGGCAGTGTGGGACAACCACGGGATGGGGATCCCCGGTTGTGTTTTGTGGTATTTCATCCCGATGCGCTGGAAGTGGAGTATGTGCGCCTGGAGTACGATATCGATAAAACGGCCAGTGAAATCCGGGAAGCGGGGCTTCCGGAATATCTTGCCAACCGCCTCTACCGCGGCGTGTAAGCGGACTTTCCATATTTGACGTTTGATTTTCTAAGGCAAATAACTAATTTTCAATTTGAACTTTTTAGCGTTATTCAAGTATTTTTGTAAGTTAGCA
This sequence comes from bacterium, assembly GCA_015494485.1. GTDB lineage: Bacteria > Calditrichota > Calditrichia > RBG-13-44-9 > J042 > WGBF01. The sequence continues at coordinate 11,643 of WGBF01000289.1, forward strand.
CAATAAAAGCACGGTAAGAACAGAGGTGATATTCCATGTTTGATAAAATTGTAAAAAAAGTTTTTGGTACCAAAAACGAACGCGAAATCAAAAAACTTGTCCCTATTGTTCAACAAATCAATGAATATTATGAACAATACCAGAAGTTGAGCGATGCGGAACTTCAGAAAAAAACAGAAGAATTTCGGGAACGGCTAAAAGCCGGCGAAACTCTGGACGATCTATTGCCGGAAGCATTTGCGGTGGTCAAGGATGCCTGCCGCCGCATGGTGGGTAAAAAATGGATGGTTACCGGGCACGAAATTACCTGGGACATGATTCCCTTTGATGTTCAATTAATGGGTGGTATTGTCCTTCATCAGGGGAAAATTGCCGAAATGGCCACCGGTGAAGGGAAAACATTGGTTGCAACCCTGCCGCTTTATTTGAATGCCCTGGAAGGAAAAGGAGCTCACCTGGTTACGGTGAATGATTACCTGGCGCAACGCGATGCGGAATGGATGGGGGAAATATTTAAATTTCTGGGCCTTTCGGTGGGGGTCATCCTCAGTAATATGGAGCCCTCTCAACGGCGTGCGGCATATAGCGCGGATATCACCTACGGAACCAATAACGAATTTGGCTTTGACTATCTGCGGGATAATATGGCTATCCGGCCGGAAGATATTGTTCAGGTAAAAGGCCACAATTACGCCATCATCGACGAAGTGGACAGTGTGCTGATTGATGAAGCCCGAACCCCGTTGATTATTTCCGGGCCGGTGGAACACGCCACCCATGCGTATGATGAAGTGAAACCGCTGGTGGAACGTTTAGTCCGGTTGCAAACCCGTTACGTGAATTCGGTTATTGCGGAAGC
>WGBF01000290.1 GCA_015494485.1 bacterium
GCGCTGGATTCATTGGCACCGACTCCCTGTTTTCCGAATGATGCGCGTATCGGTAGGCTGGGAAGGCTGAAACCTTCCGCTTTTCCTTTTCGTTGGAAAGTGGGTCAAACGCTCATTCGTCATTCATTAAACTCCCGGTTCTCTTCATTTTGTTGCGGATTTCTCACCGTAAAGCATTCAATTTACTTTAATTACCGGCCTGAAGCGGTTTTCGTTAGCGAATGAGCAACAGCTTCTGGCTAATGGCGCGGGAGCCGCTCTGCAGACGGACGAAATACACCCCGCTGGCTACGGGATTTCCCGCATGGTCCGTTCCCTGCCACCGAAAAGTATGCCGCCCGGCCGGTAGGGTTATGTTTTTCCAGCGCATTACCACCCGACCGCGGATATCGGTTATAAGGATATCCACTGCTTTTACCGATTGCCGCACCCGAATGGGAATCACCACTTCACCATTAAAGGGATTGGGATAGGCCGGCAACAACTGCACCTCCTGAATCACCGGCGGTGCAGAGGGGGCCTGAACGGCGGTGACCCTCGGGTTGGTTAACACGGCCCGGTCAATCAATTCGCCCTGGCGATTGTAAAATTGAAACACCATACTGTCCCCATTGGCCGTCACCAGCATGGCACCGTAATCTGCATTGTACCGGAATTGACTCTCCGGCAACGGGTTGCTGGAAAACCCGTACTTTGAGCGGCCGCCCAGTCCATTTACAAAATAGAGCAGACTGTCCACCACCAGCCGCTCATAGGTGTGGTCATGCCCCGCCATAACCACACTGGCACCCCATTGTTTAAACGGCCACTGCATGGGCGCATAATTGCCATGGGCGGCAGAGGAATAGGGGGCGTGATGAAAATACACCACCCGCCACGGGGCCGTGCTCCGGGCCAGGCGTTCCTTCAACCACGTGGCCTGGGGTGAATCTGCGGTGTTGCCGTCGGGTTCATGCGGATCACTGTCCAGGGCAAAAAAGTGAACCGGCCCCCACACAAAATCGTAATAGCGCTCATTCCCCGGCAGGGTAAAGTAGTCCAGGTAGGGCTGGGCGTTATCGGTACGCCAGTCGTGGTTCCCCAGGGTAGGAAAAAACCGGTTGGTATCCGCTCCGGTGCCGTAACTGCCCTGATAGGGCGAAATAAAATCATGAAAATACTTCCCAATGTTTTGGTCAATGGTCGATGCTTCCCCATCCGGGTAGTTGTTATCCCCCAGGGTAATGATGATATCCGGGTTCCAGGAATGAATGAGCTGGGAAACATCGGCTAACGCCTGTCCCTCCGAACCGTAATCGCCAATTACTGCAACGGAAATCGTGTCGTTCCCGGCAGCCAGGGTGGCAACCATGACCACCAAGATCAACCAAACAGCCCTCACCACGCCACGGGCCGTTTCGGAAATAGCTGAGGTGTTTTTCATTAGGAGGTTTCCTCCGTTTTGTTTAACCGCACCGCTTCCGGGGCATCGGCGAACTCGGCGATTTTTCCGCCTCCCAGGCAGTAATCCCCATCGTAGAAGATGGTAAACTGCCCGGGGGCTGCCCCCTTATCGCCGGCGGCCAGGTGTACCATTACCCGGCCATCCGCAAGCGGTTCAATGGTTGTAGGCTGCATACCGGGACCATGGCGCAGCTTTACCTGTAACTCCCGCTTTTCCGGCATCCCACTAATCCAGTTTACATCCTCCACTACTATGTTGCGTCGGTAATAGTGCAAAATATTCTGCCGGTGCGAAACGTAAATGATGTTTTTCTGCGCATTCTTCCCCACAACATACCAGGGTCCGTTGGAAAGCCCCAACCCCTGCCGCTGCCCAATGGTGTAGAACCAGAACCCCCGGTGCGTGCCCAGCTTTTTGCCGCTTTCCATTTCCACAATGTCACCGGGTTTTTCGCCAAAGTGGGCCTTTACAAAATCGGCGTACTTTATTTTACCCAGAAAGCAAATGCCCTGGCTGTCCGGGCGGTCCTTGGTGGGCAAATTAAACCGATGTGCCAGCTCCCGCACCTGCCGCTTGTTGTACTCCCCCACCGGGAACAGGA
>WGBF01000291.1 GCA_015494485.1 bacterium
GGATATCTTCGTCCTGTTGGTTTTCTTCCTTTTTCTTCTTTTCTTCGCTCATAACAGCCTCCTATTCGCTTTTTCCAAAGACGGAAACAAACGTTATTAGTTTCAGAGATTTTTATTTTCCCCAACAAAGTTCAATCGGTGTTTACCTTTTTCCATTACCCTGCCGGTAGCCATCTTTCGGCCCCCAGCCAACAGGTTTCTTACCATTTCTTCACTTACCCCTTACCCGTTAGGGCGTCATTTATTCACGGTTCGGGTATCCGGGTACGTTTCCAGTATTTTGTCCTTAATCTCGTACATGTATTGCATACAGGCTTCCCGTTCATTGGGAATTTTGCCGTCCAGGATGGCATCCACAATAGCCTGTTTAATTTTGCCCACCAGTGGCCCCGGCGGGATGTTCAGCGCATTCATGATATCTTCTCCGGTAATAGCCGGTTTAAAATTCCGCAGCCGGTCTTTTTCTTCCACCTCTTTAATGCGTTTTTCCACATAATCAAAATTGGCCAGGTACTGCCGCACTTTCTGGGGATTCTTGGAGGTAATATCCGCCCGGCACAACATCATCAAATCGTCGATTTCCTCCCCGGCTTCCACCATCAATCGACGGATGGCGCTGTCGGTCACATCCGCGTTGGCCAATTGAATGGGCCGCAGATGCAACCGCACCAGCTTCTGCACATACTTAATGGTACTGTTGGGCAACCGCATGCGCCGTCCAATGCGCGCCACCATACGGGCTCCCAGTTCTTCGTGCCCGTGAAAGGTCCACCCCACCCCTTCCACAAAACGCTTGGTCTGGGGCTTGGCAATGTCGTGCAGGAGAGCAGCCAGGCGGAGTTCAAACTTGTCGGTTTTTTGGGCAATGTTATCCACCACCTGGAGGGTGTGTTTAAATACATCTTTGTGGTGGTAATCCTTGCGCTGGTCCACCCCGGAGAGCTGGTCCAGCTCCGGAAAAATAATTTTCAGCACCCCGGTGTCTTTCAATAATTGCAATCCAATGGATGGCTTGGGTGCCATGAGCAACTTTTTGAACTCCTCCGTAATCCGCTCCTGGCTGATAATCTTCAACCGTTCTTTGGTTTGAATGATAGCCTGGTAGGTTTTTTCTTCAATGCGGAATTGCAATTGCGCAGCAAAGCGAATGGCGCGCAGAATGCGCAGAGGGTCGTCGTTAAAGGTCACCACCGGGTCCAGAGGCGTCCGAATCAGTTTCCGTTCAATATCCTCAATGCCATTGAAAATATCGATGACCTCTCCAAAATGCTCCGGGTCTATCCGCATGGCCAGACAGTTGATGGTGAAATCGCGGCGGGTTAAATCCGTGTACAAATCCGCCTTGCGCACGTGCGGTTTGCGGGAATCCGGGTCGTAATGTTCTTCGCGAGCGGTGACAAACTCCAGCTTAAAATCATCCATTTGCAACATGGCCGTACCAAAGCGCTTATACGCCACCACACGGCTGGTTCGGTATTTTTTGCGTAAAAAATAGGCAAACGCCACGGCATCGCCTTCCACCACAAAGTCAATGTCGGTGCCTTCTTTACCCAGGTACAAATCCCGCACATATCCGCCTACTGCGTAAACCTGTACCCCAAATTCCTGGGCCGCGCGGTCGATTTTCTGCAGAATTTCTTTTCCGTATTGAACGGGCAATTTTATGGGATGCGTTGTGCTCATGTTCTCTTTTCTGCTTTTACTTTAGAAAACGCAAAAATTTAAGGGAAAAAGGCGCCAAATCATAGAGCGGTTTTTTATCGTGAGCAATATTTGGTTTCCGACCGCGTAACACCCAAAAATACAGGAACCACCGAAACAAGTCAATTCCCCTGCCGTTATGCTAAAATCTCTGCGAAACCTTACTTTTTTAGCCACTGTTTTTCTTTTTCAATTTCCGCTTACCGATTATTTTTTTATATTAGCTGTTCGCAGGATGCCAAAAGGAGCGCACCATGATTAAAGTGAAAAAATTAAAAGCCCCCAAAATGAGCTTCTGGGAGCGGATTTACCTGCCCGCGGTTTTTAAAGGCCTGTCCATTACCGGTCGGCATATTCCCAAGAAAAAAATTACCATCCAATATCCGGAAGAACGCTGGGTACCCCGTCCGGGGTATCGTGGCGCCCACCGGTTGAATCGCGATGAACACGGGCGCGTGAAGTGCGTGGCGTGCGAAATGTGTTCCTCTGCCTGTCCGGCCAATTGTATTCACATCGTCGGTGGGGTGGCACCGTGGGATGACCGGGAAAAATACCCGGTGGTGTTCGAAATTGACATGCTGCGCTGCATTTACTGCGGCATGTGCGAAGAAGCCTGCCCGCGGGAAGCCATTGAACTGACAGAGGTTTACGACTTTGCGGATTACTCCCGCGAAGCCCTGGTGTGGGACAAAGAAAAGCTGCTGGCCATGTACGACCTGACCAAGGACCACACCTACCACCTGCAAAAGGGTGAAAAAATTGTGGATGACATGCGCCAATAATGTTTCCCCTTTTAAAATTCCGGCGGCTGCCCTGCGGTGGCCGCCTTTTTCTTTGCCTGATTTTTCCCACGGGTTTTTTGACATTCCCACTTGAAAACCGTAACTTTACCGCTCATGTTGAATGCGAGGACAGAGCATGACTGTACACATTTCCGTTGAGCATATTGACAACATCGCCATTTTGCGCGTGCATGAAAAATCCCTGAATCAGGAAAAAGCCCCTACCCTGAAGGAAATGATTTACAACGAAATGGCCGCTGGCTATGTGAACATGATTATTGACCTGGCCGATGTGCGCGATGTGGATTCCAGTGGGTTGGGCGCGTTTTTGTTTGGCAAACGCCTGGCCAACAACAATGGCGGTGAACTGGTGCTGCTGCACCCCGGGAAATTTGTTCAGAACCTTATCCGCATTGCCCAATTAACCGCCATCCTTAAAACGTTTGACCAACAGGAAGAAGCGGTTGCGTTCTTGCACAACGCCTCCGGTAACGATGAGAACTTTGCATAAGAAATGCGGTATAACATTATCTGGAATAAACGCAAGATGAGGATGTTTTTCACGGTCCAATTTAATTTAAGGAAGACATGAGCGGTTCAGCAGAACCCATTCAATCATGACGGACGCTTTTGAAAAAAAAGAAAAACGGTTTCTGTATCTGGCGCTGCTTGTTTCCATCCTGTTTCACCTGGGATTACTGGTGTTGCTGCAGTACTGGGATGTTTTGAACCTTCGGAGCGGTGAATTACAGGCCAGCCCGGAAAAACAACCGCTAACGGTGGAATTTGTTCAGCCTCCGCAGCCACCACAACCGGTACCGGAAGAGCGGTTTTACGAACTAAAGGAAAATAAAAACGCCAACGAAGCCCAGCCCCAAAACACACCCTTTCTGGCGGAAAAAGCCTCCCGTTCCGCGGCCCCGTTGGCGGATGTGTCCAAAGCCTCCCCGGCGCCCAAGGCAGACGTACTTACCAAAACACAACCCCGGGAAACCCCCAGCGGTGATGCTCCCGTAAAAGAAACCGCCGGCGACGAACCCCTGTTGGCTTACAACAGCGCTCAAAAATTTAATCGTCGCCTGCTTAGCAGCGATCCCCTTTCTCAGGAAAGCGGCGACGAACCCCGGAAATTGGAAGGCAAAAGCGAAGTGCTGCAGCGCGACTTCGATGCAGAACTGATTGGCGATTTTGCTCTAAGCACCTACGCCTGGGAATGGGCCCCCTACATGCGCGAATTCCTGAAAAAATTGAAGCGGGTGTGGTTTGCTCCCCCGGCTTATTACCAGCTGGGCTTAATCCACGGCTACACCATTGTGCAATTTTCCATTACCCGGGACGGCCAATTGAAAGACCTGAAAGTGGTCCGCCACACCGGCCACGTTTCCCTGGAAGAAAGTTCGGTGAACGCGGTACAAAGTACCTTCCCCTTTCTACCGCTTCCCAAAAACTTTCCGGACCCCGAGCTAAAAATAAAACTTAAAATGATTTATCCGGACCTGCGGGCATATTCCCCCCAATAAAGAGGACGGTGAATAAGGAGAACGTATATGGTTGAATTATTTCAAAAAGGCGGGGTAATGATGTACTTTCTGGCGCTGAGCTCCATCATTGCCTTTGCCATTATCCTGGAACGACTCTGGGCACTGCGGCGCAAGCGTATTCTGGTTCCCCAGATTGTTGACGTCATTGAGCAAATTAAAACCCCGGATGATTTTGCCCTGGCCCGTTCCGTAAGCGAAAAACACCCCGGCCCCTTTTCCGCCATTGTCCTGACCTGCATTGACAACCGGGACCTCCCGGTGGAAGAACTGCGGGCATTAATTGAAGACGAAGGACGCCAGCAGGTGCGCTACCTGAGCCGCTGGCTTACCGGACTGGAAACCGTGGCCGGCGTGGCACCGCTGCTGGGATTGCTGGGTACTGTGCTGGGCATGATTAAAGTGTTCAATATCATCGAACAACTGGGGGTGGGGCAGGCCAAAGCATTGTCCGGCGGGATTTCCGAAGCCTTGATTACCACCGCCGCCGGTTTGATAATCGGGATTCCGGCCCTTATTTTTTACAATTACTTAAATGCCCGTGCCGAAAACTTAATTCTGGACATCGAACGTCACGTACTGGCATTGCTAAATAAAATTATTCGTCTGCACAAAAACGAAACCGTGGAAGACACTACCCTAAACTTCAGAGAAAAATGAAATTACTGGATAAAACACCCAAGAAATTGCTGATTAACATCACCCCGCTGGTGGACGTGCTGTTTATTTTAATCATTTTCTTCGTGGTCACCTCTACATTTATTGAACAGCCGGGGGTTAAGCTGGAATTACCCAAAGCCACCACCGCCACGCCAGAAAAAGTGGAAAAAGCGGTACTGGTGATTACCCGCGACAAACATCTGTACTTTCGAAGCCAACCCATTACCCTGGAGGACCTGGGCAAGGTGTTACAGAAAACCATGGCCCAGAGCGTGGACCATTCCCTGATCATCAACGCCGATGAGCACGTGGAGCACGGCTTTGTGATTCAGGTAATGGACATTGCCCGGAAAAACGGGGTACAGAAAGTGGTTATTGCAACAAAGGCAAACGAATGAGCACAGCAATTCAGGAACAGGAATGGCAAACATTTTCTCCCCTGCCGTTGCATCCGGCCATTCAACACCGCATCTGGCAGCAATGGCAACAGGGGCGGTTACCCCATGCCTTTTTGTTTTACGGCCCCGCTGGCGTAGGAAAGGAAGCCCTGGCACTGGAAGTGGCCCGGCTGCTCAACTGCGAGTCCGACACGCCGGGTATTTGCAACCAATGCCCCGCCTGCGTGAAAATTGCCCATCTGGAACACCCGGACGTGCACCTCATTTTTCCAACCCCGGCAGAAAGCAATGTGAAGCCGGAAGAAATTCAACAAGCGCTGCAGGCCAAGGCAGAAAATCCCTTTCAGGATGTGTCCTTCGGTACCAAAAACACCTTTATTGGCATCGACACCATTCGGGAC
>WGBF01000292.1 GCA_015494485.1 bacterium
CCATGAAACACATTATCGCCTACATCAAACATCATAAATTAAATAAAGTAACGTATGAATTACGCAAGATTGACGGCTTAACCGGAATGACCGTCATGGAAGTGAAAGGTTTCGGGCGGGGTAAAAAGGAGAACATTCCCATTGAAGAACAACTGGAAGACTTTGTGCCGCATGTAAAGATTGAAATATTTTGCCGCGATGATTTAACCGATGTCATTGTGGAGACAATCGAGAAAAACGCCCATACCGGCTTGCGCGGCGACGGAAAAATTTACATCTGCGGTGCGGAACAGGCCATTCGCATTAGCACCGGTGAACGGGGTGAGGTGGCGATTTAAGCCGCCAGTGAAAATTCAGGAAATGGTTTTAAAATTGGGCGAAATCATGTAAACTCTCCAAAAAACCTGCCGCTGCGTTTCAAAGCGCAGGGGCAGGAGGATTTGGCTATGGAAAAAACACTGCAACTGGAAATACCGGTGATTCTGCCCGGGGTGAAGGACGAAAGCGACCAGTGTGTGCAACGGCTGATTGAGCGCCTGCAACACCACCGGGGGATTCATCAGGTACACGTGAAGAAAACCAACGGGGAAGCGCAACTCTGCCTGCATTACGACCCCAACCTGATTTCCCTGGAAAAAGTGCGCCGCCTGGCCCGGGATACCGGGGCGGAAATCAGCAACCGCTTTTATCACGAAACGCTGCAAATCAGCGGAATGGATTGCGCCGACTGCGCCCTGAGTATTGAACACACCCTAAAGCGCCAGCCGGGCATACTGGCCGTTTCCGTGAGTTACGCCGCGGAAAAAATGCGGGTGGAGTACGACGCCAACAAAATTTCCCACAAGGACATTGTTCGCTTTGTGAATAATCTGGGCTACCGCGTGGTTGAAGAAACGCCGGCAACCTGGGTGCAGCGCAATCTGGAACTCATGTTGTCCCTGGCTTCCGGGGTGTTCCTGGCAGTGGGGTATTTTGGGGAAAAAGCCGGTCTTCTGTCCGCAACCCCGGCGCTGGTGTTGTACATCCTGGCCTACCTTACCGGTGGGTACGATGCTACCCGCCACGGGCTTAAAGCCGCCTTAAAACTCCGCTTTGATATTGATTTTCTCATGGTCATTGCCGCGCTGGGGGCAGCGTTTCTGGGTGAATGGGAAGATGGCGCCCTGCTGCTCTTTCTGTTTAGCCTGGGGCATGCCCTGGAGCATTACGCCATGGATCGTGCCCGAAATGCCATTAAGGCCCTCAGTCAGCTAACCCCGCGGACTGCCTTTGTGAAACGCGACGGCAAGCTGGAGGAGGTACCTGTAGAGGCGCTGCAGAAAGGGGATGTCGTGGTGGTGCGCCCCGGAGAACGCATTCCCATTGATGGGGAAGTGGTGGCGGGGCACTCCGCGGTGGATGAAAGCCCCATTACCGGCGAAAGCATCCCGGTGGAAAAGGAAAAGGACAGCCCGGTATTTGCCGGGACCATCAACGGGGATGGCACCCTGGAAGTAAAAGTGACCCGTCTGGCGCAGGATACCACCCTGGCACGGGTCATTCAACTGGTGGAAGAAGCCCAGACGCAAAAATCGCCCACCCAGGTGTTTACCGAACGCTTTGAGCGGGTCTTCGTCCCGGTGGTGCTAATAGGAGTAGTGGTTTTAATATTTCTCCCGCCACTGGTGGGGTGGCTGAGCTGGTCGGCGGCATTTTTGCGGGCCATTACCGTGCTGGTTGCTGCATCCCCCTGTGCGCTGGCCATTGCCACACCGTCCGCTATTCTCTCCGGTATTGCCCGGGCTGCGCGGGCCGGGGTGCTGATTAAGGGGGGTGTCCATCTGGAAAACCTGGGTGCGCTGCGCGCCATTGCCTTCGACAAAACCGGCACCATTACCGCTGGCAAACCGGAAGTGGTCAAACTTATTCCTTTGAATCAGGAAAGCGAAACGGAGGTGCTGCGCCTGGCTGCTGCCCTGGAAAGCGGCTCCCAGCACCCGCTGGCGGAAGCGGTGGTGGCCTACGCCCGACAACAGCAGGTGGAGTTTCCGGTGCCGCAGGACGTTCAAAGCATTGCCGGGAAAGGTATTACCGGTCGGGTCGCCGGCAAACGGGTGGAAATTGGCAACGGCCGTATGTTTCGCGGTGAACTGCCCCCGGAGGTGGAAAAAGCCGAAGCAAAACTCCGCCAGGAAGGGGTAACCACCATGCTGGTGCGCGTGGAGGGGCGGTTTATTGGCATTATCGGGCTGGCGGATCAGCCCCGCCCGGATGCCGCACCGGCGCTGGCACAGCTTAAACGCCTGGGGATTGAGCACCTGGTGATGCTAACCGGGGACAATCCCCAGGTGGCTCAGGCCATTGCCAAGCGCGTGGGCATTACCGAAGTCCACGCCAGCCTGCTGCCGGAGCAAAAAGTGGATGCCGTAAAGCAATTGCTGGAAAAATACGGCAAAGTGGCCATGGTGGGGGATGGGGTAAACGATGCCCCGGCGCTGGCCACCGCCACGGTGGGGATTGCCATGGGTGCCAGCGGTACCGATGTGGCGCTGGAAACCGCCGACATTGCCCTGATGGCCGATGATTTAAGCAAACTGCCCTTTGCCGTGGGGCTCAGCCGCCAGGGGCGCCGCATTATTCAGCAGAATCTGGCGGTGGCGCTGGGGGTTATTGGGTTATTGGTCACCGCCACTCTGGCGGGCGCAACAACCATCGGCATTGCCATTTTATTCCACGAAGGCAGCACCCTGGTGGTGGTGGCCAATGCCCTACGGCTGCTGCGGTACCGACCGAAGGGGTAAAAGCATACCCAAAAAACAATAGGTTTTGTTTTAAACTGCGCGATTAATGAAACCGGCTTTTTGAAGCTCCCCGCAGTTGAACAGGAATTCTTTTGATTGCATACCAGCCAGATTTCTGGAGAAAGGTTGGTGGCTAATTACTAAATACCGTTCGATAATGTTTTAATATCAAATTTTTAAAAATTTTTTAAATGTCTTTAATTTGAATTTTTAATGATAAGTATTTGGACACTTGTAAAT
>WGBF01000293.1 GCA_015494485.1 bacterium
CGGTAATGGCTGGTAATAAGCAACCCGGATGGTACTCGTCCATTTGTGAATTACCGGCTCATTACTGCCATATTCATTGCCCAGTGCGATTTCCAGAAAATACCGCTGCCCTTCAGTTAGCGAATTTTCTTCGGAGCGGGGTATGTCTCGGCATCCCCAGACCACAATCAGAAGCAGGAGGCATAAACGTACACACACGCCTGGTACTTCCAATGGATTTTTACTCCAGAAGCGAAACAGATGAATTATTCCCACCATTGTCAGCATTTTTACTGAATTACGCGGCCGTTCCCGTCAAAAAGTCTTTCATTCATTTAAAAAGAATCCTGCACATAACGTCTGATTAAACAAAGATATCCATGCCATGACGGATTTTTACGGACGCACCCATTCCAGGGCAATTTCCCGCAATTTTTTTCGTGAGGGTTTTAACTTGCGAGCCTCACTTTCCGGCATGACAAAAAAATGGTCGGGGATTTTAAACCGCGGCAGAAAGCCTTCCAGGTATTGACGAAAGACGTCCGGGTCCACAGCCTCGGCATGTTTCACCTTAACAAAAGCGACGGGACGGGCGCCGTATTGATGGTCAGGAATATCCACCACCACCGCCTGTTGAACATCCGGATGGCGGAGCAAACACAGTTCAATTTCCTCTGGATGAATATTTTCTCCCCCGGAAACAAACATGTTGTCCTTGCGCCCCACAATTTTCAGGTAACCATCCACTGTCCATTTGCCCACATCTCCCGTGTGGAACCAACCGTCGGCATCCTGTTGGGGTTCAACCCGTCCGTGTTTCCAATAGCCGTCAAACAACGTGTAACCCCGTACCAGAATTTCATCATCCGGGCTAATTTTTACCTCGCGAAAGGGTAATGGTTTACCAGCCGTTAACAGGTGTTGCAAAGGTGCGCCGGGTTCCGTGGCGGTAATCTGAGAACACATTTCCGTGGATCCGTAGCTGGTAAACAGGGGCAGATTTAAATTGTAGGCTTCCTCAATTAACGGTGGCGGCATGGGGCCACCCCCCAGCAGGATGGCTTTTAACGGTAAACGGACATGCGTTTTCTTTAGAGCATCCACAAAGCGCTGCAACTGGGTTGCCACCATGGAAACATGCGTGATGTTATCCTGCAGAATGCGATCTACCGTTATTTTTCCGGGATCGCCTACCACAACCGCGGCACCGCCCAGTAAAGCCCGGAAGAGAATGGCAATTCCCCCAATATGATAGAGCGGCAAGGACAGTAACCAGCGTTCCCCCGCTTTAAAGGGCAAATTCTCATTAGAGCCTCTGGCACTAAAGTAATGCTGGCTCCAGCGATGCACCGCTGCTTTTGGCGTCCCTGATGTGCCGGAGGTTAAAACGACGGTAATCGGGGGATTTTCTTCTTCCCATGTTCTCTCCGCCACTGGAACACTGCCCGATTGGGCATCCTCCCACAGCTCTTCCAAAATTACAACCTGCCGGGCGATTTCCCCGGTTGCCAGTGCTTGCTGGGTAATGAGGTGTTCAATTTCCAGGTCGGATAAATATCTGGGAATAACCCGCGCGGGAAAGCGGGTGCTTAACGGCACCACCTGTATTTCCATGAGCCACAGCGCATACATCAAGACGACCATTTCCAGGGAATTGTGGGCATACACGGCAACCCGCTGATGGGGTTGAATTCCCTTTCGGGAGAGCACATTCGCCAGTTGCAAGGCTTTTTCTTTTAAAGCAGAATAGGTAAGTACCTCCCCTTCCCCAATAATTGCCGGCAGCTCCAGCGAATATTCCGCCCGGTGGTAAAGGAGCTGCGGAATAGAGGGCACGTGTTTGGAACCGGCCTTCACAAAGGTATCTCCTGTACTGGGACCCACTGCGTTTTGTCCTGTTGTTGAAAAGAATGTAAAGCCTCGGTTACGGAAATGAAATTTTTATTTTTTAAAGAGGCATTTTTTACCAGCGTTTGCTGAAAATACCGCAGTGTTCCCAGACCATGGGCAACAGGTTGTCCCCAGAAACTGCCCACCAGCACTTGCCAGCGCAATGTGATTTCCGTGGTAAAGGAATTGCTCATGACGGGAACAATTCCTGCAGCGATCAAATCCCGCCCCGTCTGGTAATAACGGAACCAGCTTCCCCAGAATTCCGGTTTTACCACCGCCGCATGCACACCGAACTGTCGTAAGACTTCAGGTTTGGCCTCCTCCGGCTCCCGAATATCCACCGCTACTTTTACCCCCGTCTGGGCAGCAAAATCTGCCAGTTCTTCCCGGCTGGCAACCGGGTCTTCCACATACTCCACGCGCTGGATTGCTTCCCCCAGTGCATTAAAAAAGCGACGTGCCGTGGGTAAATCCCATCGCTCCTGAGCATCCAAACGAAAACGAATTTCAGTGGGCAATTGCTGATGCAATTCCCGGAATGCCCTTATTTCATTCTCCAGATCGTACCGGCCAATTTTCATTTTAATCGTAGTAAAGCCGCCCTGCACCCATTCCCGGCATCGGGTAAGCCACTCCTCCGGCGGTGCATCCACAATGCCCTGCACCGCAACGCCTTTTGCCGGTTCGGGGCAAAAGATCCCTTCCCGTGCTGCAGCCATCCGTTGCATCTGCAAATGAAGCAGAGCGCTTTCCAATCCCAGGGCGGTAATTGGAC
>WGBF01000294.1 GCA_015494485.1 bacterium
CAATATACCCCACCGTCAATGTATTTCTCTTAATTCTTAATTTCTTAACTCTTAACCTCTTAATTCTTAGTTCTTAATTCCCCTCAACCCAATGCCTCCGTGGTAGCGTACCACACCTGTTTTACCTGCGGAATGTTTTGAATTTCCCCCAGAACCGCTGACGTAATTTCCCCTTCCACATTAAAGACGTTCACAGCTGTGCCGCTTTCTTTCAATCGCCCGGAGGAAACGTGAGCAATGTTGATGCGGTGGTCCGCCAGAATCAGCCCCGTTTTTCCAATAACGCCGGGTACGTCTTCGTTCTCAATAATAATCATGGAGCCGTTCAAATTAGCATCCACATTGTACTTATCAAATTCCACCAGGCGGAAAATGCCCTTGGCATACACTGTGCCGGACAGGTGCACCATTTCATTCCCGAAATGAAAATCGCACGCAATGAGGTGGGTGTGGCTGGTTAGGGGATGATCCTTGCGACTGATTTCAATTTCCACGCCCCGTTCCCGCGCCAGCGGCATGGCATTTACCGCGTTAATAAATTCCGTGGGCTGGCCGTTACCGGATGATTTGCGAAAAACGCCCATTAACAGATGGGACGTGATGGGGTCCACCGGCAGTTTGGTCACATCCCCGTAAAAGCGCACGCTTACTGCGATTAAGCGGGCGTGCCCATTGGAACTGCCAATTTGCGCCCCTGCCTGGCCCAGTCGATAGGCAAGCTCAAAATAGGGTTGCAGCACGGGTAACAGTTTTTCGTCCACCGCCATGAAGTTCACCGCGTTTTTGGGAACGCCGGTTTCAAAAAAGTAAGCAATTTGTTCCAGAATTTGCCGCGCTACTTTTTCCTGTGCTTCCCGGGTGGATGCCCCCAGGTGGGGTGTGGCAATCACACGGGGGTGGTCCACCAGCTCCCAGTTCTGGGGTGGTTCGTTTTCGAAGACATCAAACGCTGCGGCGCCCACTTTTCCGGCATTCAGGGCTTCCAGTAAATCCTGTTCATTTACCAGACCGCCACGGGCGCAGTTTACAATGACCACCCCATCTTTGCACTGGGCCAGGCGGTCTTTGTTTACCAGATTCAGCGTTTCGGGCATTTTGGGAGTATGCAGGGTAATAATGTCCGCTTGCTGAAACAGTTCATCCAGGGAAACCAATTTCACTCCCAGACGGTCGGCCAGTTCGGGGGTTAAAAAGGGGTCGTACCCCAGCAAATTCACCTGAAACGCAGAAAGGCGCCGGGCCACTTCCCGCCCGATTTTCCCCAGACCAATAATGCCAATGGTTTTTTCGAACAGTTCCCGGCCAATGAAGCGTTTGCGGTCCCATTGATGCTCCTTCATGGAAAGGTGTGCCTGGGGAATATTGCGCAGTGCTGCCAGCATCAGGCCAATGGTATGCTCCGTTGCGGCAATGGTATTGCCACCGGGCGTATTCATCACAATGATACCGGAACGGGTAGCGGCGCTTAAATCAATATTGTCCACCCCGGCACCGGCGCGCCCGATAACTTTGAGTCGGGAAGCGGCCTGCAAAAGGTCTGCGGTAACTTTGGTACGGCTGCGCACCACCAGCGCATCCGCATTTTGGATTTCCTGTTTCAATTCCTCCGCGCTAATACCAGCGCGGTTCATAACTTCCAGCGTTTCGTTTTGCCACGCTTCCAGGACATCCCCGGGGAGCGAATCTGCAACCAGAACACGGTACGGCATGGTAACCTCTCCTTTTCGCTTTACATCGTGAATATGCGTTAATGCGTAACTGTATGCGTTTTATTAAATAAAAACAGCCAAATCCTTTTGCTATTCTTCAATATTATTCGCCGTAAAATTTAGAAAGATTTTACCGGGAATGGGCAGTAGAAAATAATTTTGCGGAGCGGGTTACAGTTTTAAATACCGGTTCACGGAAAAGTAACTGCCAATGAAGCCCAGTAGGATGCCGCCTCCAATAATTCCGGCGTAAAAATACGGGGGAAAAACGGGCGTAATGGGGCTGATGTGGGTGATGATGGTCGTGAGTCCCCACACAAAGCCGCAGGCTAACAGGCTGCCAAGGAATCCCTGAATGATGCCTTCCACCACAAAGGGGCCCTTAATAAAAAAATTGGTGGCGCCCACCAGTTGCATAATTTCGATGATGGTTCGGCGCCCATGAATGGTTAGACGAATGGTGTTAAAAATAAGAATTACGGTAATTACAATAAACACCACTCCGATGACGGCGGAAATCAGCAGGCCAATGCGGTAGTAATACAGTAAAAAATGAATCACTTCCCGCTGGTAAAATACATTGTCCACACCGGGTAGGGTGCTGAGTACATTGGCCAGGCGGTCAATGGCTTCCAGATGTTTGACGTCCGGTTTTAGGGTGACTTCCAGGCTGGGGGGAAGGGGATTTTCGTCCAGGACGCCAATCAGGTCCGACCCAAATGTGGCCTGAAATTTCTTCAGCGCCGTCTGGGGCGAAATGTACGTTACGGTGGCCACCTCCGGGTATTGCTGGATTTGCTGCACCAGTTGCTGCTGTTGCTCTGCAGTAAGAGCAGGGGAGATAAATACTTCCAGTTGTACCTGGTGGTACGTTTTCTGAAAGGCGCTGGAGAGGTTGGTAATGATGAGAATGAAAATGCTCAGCAAAATCAGGGTCAGGGCTACGGTGAGAATGGTGATGAGGGTTGCCAGCGGTGCCCGCTTAAAACCGTTGAGTCCTTCTTTGATGATAAACCACAGTCGCATGCGCAGATTCTACCCTGTTGTTAATTCGTATTTTTCAAAAACTGGTCGCGGCTAATTTCCTGCAATCTGCCGTTTTCCAACACCAGCGTCCGATGCGGATAGTTCCGAATCAATTCGTAATTGTGGGTGGCCATCAGTACCGCGGTGCCGCTGCGATTAATGTGTTCCAGCACGTCCAGAATTTCCTGCGATGCCTGCGGGTCCAGATTCCCGGTGGGTTCGTCTGCCAGCAGAATAAACGGTTCATTGACCAGCGCCCGCGCAATCACCACGCGCTGCTGTTCCCCGCCGGAGAGTTGATGAGGCATGTGGTAGCGCTTGTGATGAAGCCCTACGTTGCTCAGCACCGTCAGCACCTTGCTTTTAATTTCCCGGGAATTGGCCCCCACAACCCGGAGGGCAAATGCCACATTATCAAACACATTGCGGTCCGGCAGCAATTTAAAGTCCTGAAAAATAACTGCCACCTTGCGGCGCAGTAACGGAATATCCCGTTTTTTAATGCTTGAGGAACTAAACCGGTCCACCACCACATTGCCGGAATCGGGGAACAGGTCCATGTGAATCAGGCGCAGCAGGGTGGTTTTTCCGGCCCCGGTGCGCCCGATTAAATAGACAAATTCCCCTTTATCGATGCGTAAATGGATGTTATCTAAAATGGTGCGGTTGGCAATGGAAACCGTCACGTTAAATAATTCAATCATCTCCCAAACCTTTTACCAGCACAAAATGTCCCCGTAGGGAATTATCGTTTAATGGGTGAAAGGTAAACTCTTCGTAGGCATTAAACAACCGGAAAGGTGAAGAAGTCCGGATTAATTCCATAATTTCATGAAAGGGGAAGATGTGTTGCACGTGGGTTTCCACAAAAATGCCGTCCGGGGTAAACAGCTTTATTTCGTTGGTTTGGGTCAGGGTGCGGCGATCAAAATAGCTGTAGCGCTCATAGGCGAATTTGTCATTCAGCACCTCCTTTTCCACCACCTGATTAAAATGGGTCTCACACATGCGCGGACTGACCACATCAAACACCAGAACTCCCGGCGTGGCCAATTTATGGTAAATGGTGTGAAGGGCCACCCGCAACGTGTTGATGTCCGGCAGGTAATTCATGGTATCAAACAGGGAAAGCATCACGTTGTATTTGCCGGCTGGCGTGTGAGGGAGGTAGGGTAACGCATCCTGGTAAAAATGAAGCTGGGGCTGGCGCCGTTGCCCCATCCGGATCATGGAAACAGACGGATCGCACCCATCAATGGCGTAGCCCTGCTCATGGAGCGCCTCCACCATACGGCCGGTCCCGCAGCCAATGTCCAGAATGCGCCCGATGGCAATCCCTGTTTTCTGGATGACGCGCAGTAAATACCGGCCCCATTGCGGATAGTTGACGTGATTCATCATCTGATCGTACACCGTTGCCAGAACGGAGTACGGCGCAACATGTTTTTCGTTGATGTGTGACTGCATGCCCCTAATGCCTTTTCCTGCCGCCAGAAGTTCAGGAAAAACAATCGTTTCCAAAATGACGGCGGGCACATTTTCTGGAATAAAGATTGTGATAGGGCATGGCTGTGTCTTTTTGCTTTGGGTGAAAGAGCCCCGTAGAAGCGGCACGAAAAGGGTGTTAAATTAAAAAGAGGGGTTGGATTGGGGCATGGATTCGATGACACCATGTCCATTGCGGAAAACAGGTTTCGGGGAATGAGGTGCCTTGAAATCCGGGTAACGAATCGGTTGAAACCGCGCCTGTTTCAACGACGCCGGGCAAAAAAATTCGCCAGACAATGAGCCGTGCTGCAGTTGGTTTGCAAAATTCGAATGAGGCACGCGATTTTTACCTGATAAAATCATTTTCCGGGACTTTATTTTTGCATTTTAATCCGAAGATAATATATCGAAATTAGC
>WGBF01000295.1 GCA_015494485.1 bacterium
CGGAATTAAGCATTAAATTATTAAACAATTTGTAAGCACAAAAAATCCGGTGATAACCATGGTCCGCTTTACGCACGTTTTCGTTGCCCTGATACTGGGGCTTATGCTCCTGGGTTGCCAGCGTGACCGGATGGGGTATATTGTTGTGAACCCCACCAACGTGGATGTTGAAGATTTGCTCAATGCTCCCGAACAGTTTTCGCTGGATGGCACCACCCTGGTGGTAAAAAGTGATCTTGTGCTGGACCTCATGCCCAAAATCGGTCCACCGTATGAAACCCCCGCTCTTCAGGTTCACTGGGAAATTACGGCAACGGAATCCCAGGGGTTGAATTCGGTGAAAATAAAACCGCGCCAACTGTGGGTGGTATGCCAGGAAAAGGTGATGACCGCATCCATTCAAGCTCTTGAAGGCAGGGTAAAACTGGATGACGTATGCGACTGCGATTCCAATGCGATTGTTGTGGTGCTGTTTGACTATAACGGAAAGTCCATCCTGTTACGCTCTCCCTGGTTACGGGTGGTGTGTGCGCATTAGTTTTTCCTTCAAACCTTGCTTTTGCAGCCCCCCGTCTCTATATTCCGGCGCTAATTTTGTATGTAAAACGTAAGGGTAGGTTGGTATGCTGAAAGCCAAGAAAAAACTCACCAAAAAGGAATTAAAAGAAGACAAATTTGTACTAACGGTATTTAAAGCCAAGGATTTTCTGGAAGAACATTCCCGGCAAATCGCCTACGGTGTGCTGGCCGTGGTCGCGGTGGTGTTAATCGTGTCCTTTTACAACAGTTCCCGCAAAAAGGCCGAAGAAGCCGCCAGCGTGATGTTAACCGAAGCTCAGGTGTTGCTTTCTCAGGGACAGGAAGACAATGGCATTGCCAAATTAAACGACCTGGCGGACCGCTATGAAGGCACCGAAGCAGCGGGGTACGCCACCTTTTTACTGGCCAAGCACTATCTGGAGAAAAACGACACCAGTAAAGCCAAAGAACTCTTTAAAAAATACATTGATGATTACGGTAGTGACAAATTATTGCTCCAGGCCGCAATGGTGGGCTACGCGGATTGCCTGGTTGCAGAGAAAAATTACAAAGAAGCAGCGCGCTATTATGAACGGGCGGTGCGGATGAATCCCGATTTTCCGGAAGTGCCGGCATATTTGTTCAGTGCCGCTATGGCCTATAAAGATGCCGGTGATTTTGAAAAGAGCCGAAAGTTATTTCAGGAAATTGTGACCAAGTACGAAAAGTCTGCTTATAAAGCCCAAGCAGAAATTTTTTTGAAATATCTGGATTTGAAGGTTAGTTAATCCCAATTGAAAATCATTGAATGGAATCGCGCATTTGCCGGCTGGCGGATGCGCGTTTTTGTTTTAGGAGGAAGTAGAACATACCTCTAAGCCGCAGCTTCCAGGGCAGTTTTTCCCTTTTCACAAATTCATTCTCACCGGACGAAATCATTTTTCCCCGGAACTCCGCTCCATGGTAAGCTTCTAAATATATGGAAGAACAGCGAAGAAGTAGCGGAATGAAAGAATAAGCTCAAAACAAAAGGAGGAACATATGGTGACGTACGGACAGATTCAGGAGCTGGTGAATTTTAAAAGCGAAGATGTGCCGGTAGTGAGTGTGTATTTAAACACCGATTTGCGGCAGTTGACTCCGGACGAAATTCGCCTGCATTTAAAGGACATGATTCAGGAACGCAAAAAAGAAGTGTTGAATCAACAGTTAACCCACCAGCAGGAAGAATCCTTAAAACAGGATTTCAATAAACTGCTCACGTTTATTGAAGAGGAAAAAATCCCGGAAAAAACCCGCGGAATGGTGATTTTTAGCTGTTCGGCTAAAAATTTCTGGCAGGTATATCGACTGCCTCAGCGGGTAAAAGATGCCCTGATCGTGGACCCGGATGCATATGTGCGGCCATTAATGGCTATTTTAAATCAATACCATCGGCTGGCCTTTGTGCTGGTGGACCGGCGTCGTGCCCAGGTGTTTGAGCTGTACATGGGCGAAATTCTGGACCGTTCGGACCAGCTATCCGATGATGTGCCCGGTAAAGTGCGCTTTGCCGGTTGGTACGGGCTGGAAGAAAAGCGCGTGATGCGCCATATTGAAGACCACATTCATCGCCATTACAAACGTGTGGCGGATTTCATCTGGACGCTTTACAATCAACAGCATATTGATTATTTTATCCTGGGTGGTCATCCCCATGAGTTACCGGACTTTGAACACCACCTGCACCGGTACATTTATGACCGCATTATCGAGCGGGTGGATACCGCTCCTTTTGCCTGGGATGTAAACAAAATCAAGCAGACCGCGCTGGAAATTGAGCAAAAATTCATGTTTGAACGTCTCAGCAAAATGATTGATGTGCTGATAACGGATGCACAGAAAGGAGAAAAAGCGGTGCTGGGTCTGGATGCGGTGTTGAATGCCGCCAATATGGGCAATATCCGCCTGCTCATGATTGAAGAGGACCGGGTGTTGCCGGGCTATGAATGCTTTAATTGCGGGTATCTTTCCCGCACCGAAACGACCTGTCCCGTTTGCGGAACACCCATGGAGAAAATGGACGATTTGTACGACGAGATCGTAGAGAATACGGTAAATTTCAACGGTGATTATTACCAGGTTCCCAAAGGGATTTCGCTGGCCGAATACGGCGGCGTTGGTGCGTTTACGCGGTTTAAACTGGAAGAAAAATAACTCCCTCATTTCGCTCCATTGGAATCCTGCTTCAACCTCCCCGGTAGCGACCTGCCGGGGAGGTTTTTTGTTTTTAAGGGAAGGAAATCTGTTGCTGCCGGAAAGCGAGGTGCTGGATTTTTCGGGCGCATTGGTTTAAGGGTGGCAATTTCCCGGGACGAATGGTTGTTGGAGAGGGAAGCGAAGAGATAGGGGATAAGAAATTAAGAAATAAGAATTAAGAAATAAGAAAAAAGAAAAGAGAAAAGAGGAAAGAGGAAAGAGGAGTTCGGGTGGGGCGCCTGGATTTCCTGCATTTTTTCTTGGAAAAGAATGGCGGTATTTCTAAACTTCAATTTTGAAAAGTCCGTGCTTTTGAAATGTTGTGAACAGTCGCAAGTGAACGAAACACAAAGGAGTTTTTATGAAGCTACGAATGTTAAGCTGGATGGTGCTTTTGGCAGCCACCCTGTTTGCCGGTACCGATACATTAATTGTTCACCAATGGTTAATGCGGGAACCCATTCCGGTAGCACTGCCGGCATTTTCGGCGGAACGCGGGGAGGATACCACCCGTGCGTTGCTGGAAAATGAGTATCTGGATCTCACAATATGGTACCCCCGGTTGCCCGCTGTTGCCGGGAAGGGACAGACTATTCGTCGCGTAAGCGCCACCGAGGATACGGTGTGGCTGCCGGAGTCAGATGGTTACCGAATTGTGTACCTGCAGGGATATGTTCGCACGCCGCTGTATCGAAAACTCAACGTCTCGGTTACCGGCAATGCCCCGCTGGAGGTGTACTGGGATGGGAAATCCAGAACGCAACTTAAACCGAAAAAATCCTGGACTTCCCGCACTGTTACGGTGGTGGGAGAGCCGGGAATTCATCGGCTCACCGTAAAAGTGCTGCTTCAGCCACAGACCAGGGCTGGCATTTGGGTTGCCCTCAGTCCGGTGGATACCACCGTATCTGTGATGTTAAATCCCCAATTGCGGATGGACATTCACCACCTGCTGGATACACCAACCATTTCCGGAATTGCTGTGGACCCCACGGGAACGTATGCCGCGGTGGGTATTCGGCAGGTGGAGCCCGAGAGCGGCAAATACCGCGTGGGCTATCGGATTTATCGCATAAAGGACCGCGCGCTGGTGTACGAAATCCCTGCCCATGCCGGAATTTCCAATTTGCAGTGGGCACCGGATGGGGTGCGATTCACCTATATTAAAAAGGAAAACGAGCGGGGAACCATTTATGCAGTGAATGTTACCACCGGCGAGGTGCGTGCTCTGTTAAAAAATATTGAACACCTGTCCGGTCATGCCTGGGGACCGGTGGAAAATCGCCTCTATTACACGGTAGAGGAGCAGTTAAAAAACAATCCTCTGGCCAAACACCTGAAGACCCCGCGTGACCGCTGGCCATGGTTTCGCAAAACAGCTACTATTTTTGAATATGATGTGTCCAGTGGCATTCGGCGCCGGATTACCAGCGGAGTATTGAGTACCCAGTGGGCAGCATTTAGCACCGATGGACGCACGCTTTACGTGACCCGTCAGGCGGATGATTTTGAGCATCGCCCCTACA
>WGBF01000296.1 GCA_015494485.1 bacterium
CTTCCTGAACAAACAAATGGATGCCATCGAATACGGGATTCCCTTCTTCATTATTAAAGAAGCGGGATTTTTTAATTTTTATTTCGGAGCTATCGCCGGAAACCAGACGCACCTGGTAAGCCAGAGCACCGGTATTGTCCAGCGTGTCTGAAAAAAGCACTTCATAGGTAGCGCCATCCTTCACGCGGTACGGATCAATGATTTTGGGGGTCACTTTTCCGGTGCCAATCCCTCTTATCCGTTCTACAGTCTCAATTTCCGGAGGCTGAAAATCCGGCGGCGCCGGACGGGGGGTAACAATCACGGTATTAATATCCGTTTTTAAATTGCCCGCCTCGTCAATATCAATCACACGGGGGCACTCCGTAGGTGGAATGAGGGCCAGGGTATCGCCACGGTCATAAGAAACCACGGCGTAGTAATACGTTACCCCATTTAAAACAGTGGTATCGGTGAAAGTGTGGCGCAAGCCGGTATCATCCCCCAGGTAATATTTTACCCCATTCACATCAACGGGATGGAACCCTTTAATGCCATTTTTCAGATCAAACTGTGCAATGGGTTTTAAAAATTGCAGATTTCCCTGGCCATCGGTTATTTCCCGCGCCTCGTTAAAACCGGGGTCCGTGGAACGGTAAATCCGGTACCCTTCAAAGTCCTCTCCTGAAATGGGATCCCAGGAATATTCCGCTTTATTATCCCAGTACAAGGTCACCCGACCATCCCCCGGTACAGCATAAACGGTGGGTTTATCCGGCGCTTTGGCAAAATGATAATTGGAATTGTAAATTTTTTGAACAACATCGGCGTTGCGGAACAAATCCTGCTTGTCCTCTCCCAGCAACAGCGCAATGGAAAAACGCTGCGTTTGGCCTGCTTTCAACGGGAAATACCCGGAACCGTACAGGAACACAATATCTACATTCTGAGGCGGTTGGGGGAAATTTCCAGGGGTAAGGCGTCGCCACATTTCTTCGTCATCGGAAACCCGAACGGTAGGCCACACAAAGGCGCTAAAGCTGGTTAAACCGATCTGGTCGGATTCATCAATATCCGTCTCGTCAAAATTGGGTTCGCCAGGGGTTGGGCGACCATCGCCTTCTCCTTCGTCATGGGTATTGGGAATGCCATCCGCTCCCACATCGTCCCGCTCCGGCCGCCAGTCTCCGTCATTGTCAATGCCATCATCCCGCCGCTCATCGATCATCCCATCCCCATCATTGTCAATGCCATCAAATGGGTTTCCGGGACTTTCCAGGTATTTAAATCCAAAATATCCTACCGGCCCTCCCCAGATGCCCCGGTTATCATGATCCCACTGATACACCATATCCCGGTCAATATCGAAATACGAATCATCATCATTCCAATCCTCTGCACCGCCAACATCCGCATCCCCGTACATCCCAAATACCACTTTATCCAGGTCCTTATCACCCACATTGGTAATTTCATACACCCAGAAAATACAATCCTCTGCCAATGGATGGGACCATTGATATCCCCGGACTTCTACCTGGACCCCAATCCCCCCTCGGGATGAATCCCTTGTGTCCGGGTAGTAAGCAAATTCCTTGTTGTCCCGGTCATCCATCACGTAATAACTCTCCTGATCGGCAATGGCCAGACCCTTTCCGTACTCCCCAATCCAGTGTCCGGCCCAATGCGCCGGACGATTGGGCCATTTATCCGGCCAGGTTTCGGGCTTATCATTCATGGCAATGCCGGGCTGATTTTCCGCCGCATATCCCGGCAATGGCTGCCATCCCCACACCTCCCCGGTCGGGGATACATCGCCTCCTTCACCTGCAATTCCGCCCACAATACCGTCACTCACAATATGCACCGTATCGCCATAGGCATCGATTACTTCGGCAGCTACAATAACGCCAAATTCAAAAATGTAATTATGGTCGCTTCCCTTCGGCCATTCCACCGCAGGCGTGGCATACGGATAACCAATAGTGCCATAATTGTAAAATAATGTACGGATTAGATTTCCGCTGTGAATCCCCTGACGACGATCTTGCTGTCCCAGCGGCTTAAAAAACCGGTATTTGGATTTGGGTGGAAGTTTTTTCTGCACCTGGGCAAAGGGATAGAGTATTACGCCCAGAATGAATAGGATAACATAAAACGGAACTGCTTTCCAGCGCATGGAATTTCCTCAATGGTTTTCGTACAATTTCTATTTTTTTCGCCCATTTTTGTGATATCAGATTCTTTACCGCAAAGAACAAATTTCCAAAATAACGGTAATTTAAAATGTAACATCCAAAGAGCTGAACATTTTTAGCGTAGTGTTGACATTACTCTGATAAAGATACCCAATCAATTGTGGCGTAGGCATACCTCCGGCACGTCACTTACAGTGACCCGGAATTATCACAATTCCCATGTTCCTCCCCCCTGTCGCAATCCCCTGGATTTACAGGGAAATTCCCCCTATTTCCTTGCAGGATTTACCGGATTTCGATACCCAGCAAAACCCGTCGTGGTTCGGAATAGTAATCCGGTCGATTGAAATAGGTCTCTTTGGAATACAGGCCGGTATTGCCGACAAACTGGCCCTCCAGCGTGTACCCTGCCCGGCCGGTATCCCCGTAAACACGAATTTCATTCAAGCGATCGAAAACGTTATAAACCTGGGCAAAAAGGGTAAACCGCCGTCTGCCCAGGGTAAAGATGTAGGCAGCGCGCAAATCCACATTTAACGTTACGGGCTTCCGTGCAGAATTCTCAAAGGCAGTGCGCTGATTTTGGTACGTGGGCGTATACGGCAACCCGCTTCCGAAACTGCCTACTGCACTTACATACCAATGTTGATTATCCCCTACAGTAAAGGTGCCATTTACGGTATGCCGCTGATCCCAATCCAGGTACACCAGTCGCCGTACGGGCTGCCGGGGTGGATTTGCCAGTAAATCGTAGAACAACGCATTGGGGTCCGACGCGTTTCCGCGCGCCACCTGAAACGTATAGTTCAACGTGGCACCCCAGCCGTCGCGGAATCGTTTTTCAAGAAACAGGGACACACCATGGACGCGGGCGTAATCCCGATTTGTATAGCGCACATACTTGCTGCTTACATCATTCCGCAACCGGAAAAATTCCTGTCCCAACAGGTTCCGAATGTCCTTCACATACAGAGAAAGATCCATGGCCATATCCGCCCCAAATTGTTGCTGTAGCCCAATTTCATAAATGGCCGTCTGCTGGGGTTTTAAATCCGCATTCCCAACAATACTGCGTAGGACACCCGGTGCAATATGAAATTGCGGATTGGTGTACAAATAACGGTATGGTGGCATTTGAAAAAATTTTCCGTAGGAAAAATGAAGAATGCCCGTTGCCGTAACCGGATAGGCAATTCCCAGCCGCGGGCTGATCTGACTTTTAGCAGGTACCGGATACCGCGGGCTGCCTGACGGATCCGTGGGATCAACCGGATACCGGGTGCGGGGATTGAAATAATCATACCGGACACCGGCATTAATTACCACCGATTGCAATTCGATTTTATCCTGAATGAAAAGAGAAAATTCCCGGGGGCGCCGTGTGTACTCGCTACTCCCTAAATCTGTGATTGGAGGAACTTCCGGGCGAAAAGGCCGAATTTGAAACCCGTTTTCATCCCGCGCCGGGCGGATAAAAAAGTCCCGCAAATACAGGGAATGCTGGGTGTATTCCATTCCCGCTTTTAGCTGATGAACAGAATTCACCTGCCAGGTAAGCACCGCATTTCCCGTATAACTGCGGGTACGCCGTTTTAAATAATACATTCCCGTACCCCCGGTAAAAAAGCGATATGCGGGAATATTCAACCGAACAGGATCCACGTAGCGGGGATCCAGGGGATTTTCAAAAACGGAATAGCGATACTGGTTGTCCTTGTATCCCACCCGGAAATCCGCAACAATGTTGCGGGACACCGGAATATTCAATCGCAGATACTGAACTAATCCTTCCTGAAATTGTTTATAATTGCCATCCGGAGTGAACTTAAATTCATGGAAGTATTCTTCGTAATTGGCCCGATTCCATAACAGATTAACGGTTAACTTGATATTACCAAACAGGCGGGTAAGTTTCGCATTTACACTCCGTCGCAAAAAATCATTCATTGGAACGTACGCACTATCCCCTGTTTGTCGAATAAACCAATCATCCGGATTTTCGCTATTTAAATTCGTTGAATCGGAAATGTTAAAATCCCGCCTGCCATACAGCCATCCCTCATTGTAATAATGACGAAAGGCCGTAAAAAGGCGGAATCCAAGAGGCAACGGTCCGCCAAGATTTACTTCCAGATTCTGAATAGCCGATGGCTTCACATTGTCAATATTCATAAATATGTTGCGATGGGTACTGACATAATCCCCCACGTACCCCCGGCCATCCACTTTCCATCGGTTGCCGCCTTCGCGGGTAACAATATTCACCACTCCGGACATCGCCTTGCCGTATTCTGCATTAAACGCCCCACTAACCAGGCGCAACTCTTCAATAACATTGTTTTCCACGGAAACAGAGGGCAACCCCGAATATTCATCGGTAATGGGGATGCCATCCACGATGTAAGTAATTTCTGAGGAACGTCCACCGCGAATGTGAATTCCCCCGGCCGGGTCCACAGTAACCCCTGCTTGCAGGCTTAATACTTCCTGAAACGTTTCCACAGGAAGTTGCCGAATATCTTCGCCACTGAATTCGGCAATGCTGGCTGTTTGGTCCCGACGCACCAGCGGCCGCTCCGCCACCACTTCTACCGTTTCTCCCAACTGCAACGCCGACGGTTTTAACCGAAACTGTAAACGCGTGGTAAAATCCGATGTGACTCGAACACCCGTCTTCTTTACCGTCTGGTAGCCAATCATGGACGCCGTAACCGTATAGGTCCCTACGGGTACATTAATAATCAAAAATTGCCCATCCTCGTCGGTCGCAGCGCCCATGGGTGTATCTTCAATCTGAATATTTGCACCGGGTAGCGGCTCACCCGTTTCGGCATCCACCACCTGTCCCACAATTTTTCCCGTTGTACCTGCCCATACCCCATTCCAGCATACCAAAAACACAATCACAAAAAACCACCGCTGTAATCCTTGAATTCGCATTTTATATTCCTGTATACTTGACGTCTTTTTTACAATGCACCGCAATTTCTATTGTTTTGAAACCGCGTTTATATTAAACTGCAAACAAAAGAAATGCAACAAAAAGTTAACTATAGGAAAAATTTTTAACTTTAGTTAATTTTTACTTGACAATATTCTCGCCCCACCGTAAACTTCATTAGCTGCCATTAAAACACAAAGGAGCAAATTATGCTTTCCGTACGATACTATGGGGTTTTTCTCACCATTTTATTGAGCTGGTTTATTGTAACCGCTCAGGGCACCGATCGGGATAACACCCTGTTTGATGTGGTCTGGCAAAACCAGAGTTGGGGGGAAGGGGCACTGTATCCCAGCGGTCCCCTGTGGAACATGGTTGGACCATTTGACTTTGACGGCGATGGAATGCGGGGATTTGTGACGTCCAGTTCATGGACCGGCGCATTCTTAAACGGTGTATATTATTATGAAGCCAGTGGGGATAACCAAATTGAACTGCGATGGTTTTACCATTTTGCAGATTTAGATACCAGTGCGGACAATTTTTCTTCCGTTACCGTTGGTGATCTGGACGGCGATGAGCAACCGGAAATTATTGTGTTAGCAGATGCCCCGGCCGGCGCAGATGGCCTACAGATTTTTGAATGGAATCCGGACTCCATGAGCTTTCCCTCTACGCCAACAGCCACATGGAATCTGGGGTTAAATCATGGTATTTTTGAAGCAGGACAAGTCATTGCTGCCAATCTGGACAGCGATGCCAATCAGGAATTGGTGGTTTCCGTGATGGATGGTCCCTGGGGTTCCGCCGGCACCAGCCACATCATGATTATTGAATTGCAGAACCAAAGCTTTGAACTCCCCTCCTGGCATGTGGAATTTCATGATTCTACCACCACCGGCTGGAGTGGCTATACACTGTATACCACCGATCTGGACAAGGACGGTTTATCGGAACTTTACGCTGTCGCCTGGGATTACTACCGCATGCTGATTTACGAAAACACCGGTAATGAAGATGAATACGCGTTACAGTCGGCGTTTTACGTAAGCTATGACGACGAATTTTCCAACCAGGGGCTGGCTGCTGCCAATTTTGATAATGATCAGTATAATGAATTGTACGCGACCAGCTCGAATGGAAATTTCTGGGTTATCGCTGACAGTGGCGACGTTAGTCAAATTACATTCGATAATTTTCATTTTCTGGGAAGTTACAGCGGAGGATTGCGGCAAATCCGCATCGATGATATGGACGGAGACAGCTTACCCGACATTTACCTGGCCGGAAATTACAACGAAGCCGTGTACGATTGGGAATATCAGGGCGGTAGCCCGTTGGATCCTCAAAATTATAACCAATACACTATTTTTCAGGACCCAACCGAAGATGACACTACTTCGGGCAGTGACCAGGGGTATTTCCGGGTAGCCAAATTGGTTACCGGGGACCTGGACAGTGATCGCCACGGAGATATTGTCATTGCTTCTTCCAGTCTGGCCCTGGACAAACCCACCCTGGTTATGATTGAATATCAGGATGTTACTGCCATTCAGGTCCAAACCAGTGCAGTACCGCAAACAGTGCAACTTTACCAGAATTATCCAAATCCCTTTAATCCTGCTACGCGCATCAGCTATTCATTGCCGCAGAACAGTTATGTGAAACTGGAAATATTTGATATGCTGGGACGCAAAATCATTACGTTGTACAACGGAATGCAGCTGGCAGGAAATCACCATTTTCAATGGACCGGGGTGAACCAGGCCGGAGAACCCGTTCCCAGTGGCCAGTACATCTATCGGTTAACAATTAATAACCAGACATTCAGTAAAAAAATGACCCTGCTAAAATAATGTTCTTCCAGGGTTCTTCTCCCGCGCTGTCCGGTATCGGGCAGCGCGTTTTATTTTCGTTCCGTTTCAAACGGAATAATACGCCCCTGTACCCGATACACCTCTTCCCTCAATTTTAACAGTTCTGGCACCTCTTCCGGGGGCAGTTCCCGTACCGGGCCCTGGCGGGATGCCAGGTAGTACATCCGGGCAGCGTTTTCCAGCATTTCCAGCTTGTAATACGCATCCCACACTGTCGTCCCAACCGTAAGGCTACCGTGGTGGTCCAGCAAAACGAAATCGGTTTGGCGAATGAAGGGACGAATGGATTCCGGGACCGCTTCCGTGGACGGCCGGGCATAGGGGGCCACCGGTACCCGCCCCAAAAACACCACCTGTTCTGCCAGCACCGGGTGGTCAAAAGAAATACCGGCCAGCATGCAGGCGACCGCATACGGGGGATGGGCATGCACCACGGCCCGAACATCAGGGCGTTCGGCATACACGGCCAGGTGCATTTTAATTTCGGAAGATACCCGACGGTACCCCCGCACCACGCGGCCAGAGGTGTCAATTACCACCAGGTCGCTTTCGTCCAGCAATCCTTTACATAAACCACTGGGCGTAGCCAAAATGTAGTCATCATTCAACCGAACGCTAATATTTCCTTCGGTGGCGACGATGTACTGCCGCTCATACATGAGCCTGCCAACCTGCAACACGGCCTGCGCCAGATGGTGTTTCATTTCTCACTTCCTTTTTTCTGGAAAATAGTTTTTCCCGACCCCTTTCTCAAATGCTTTTTGCTTATTAAATTGGTATTTTAATCGATAAGGCGCAACATGAACACACTGATACAGCAGATTGACACATTTACGGAAAAAATCGGGAA
>WGBF01000297.1 GCA_015494485.1 bacterium
ATTGCGTGTTTTAGTTGCGACTACTACCATCGCTCAAGGTATAAATTTCCCCGTTTCTGCAATTTTAATGGCCTCTTATAGCTATCCATTTGAAGAAATGCCTGTTAGGGATTTCTGGAATATCGTAGGTAGAGCTGGAAGAATCGATCAAAAATCACTTGGTATTGTAGGAATTGCCGTTAAAAATGAAGATGACAAACGCAAAGTTACGAATTACGTATGTAGGCAAACTGGAGATCTTATCTCCATACTTGTAAAAATGGTCGATGAACTGGAGAATTTGGGACAGGAACTTGGAATGGAGTTGATTATTCGGTACCCAGAGTGGTCAGCATTTCTTCAATATATAGCCCACTTGTATAGACAATATGGCAATGTTTCTGAATTGATTTCCAGACTTGAGATGGAACTCAATAGAACTTATGGCTATAGAATTCTAAATCAAAGGAAGAAGGAAGTCTTAAAAAATGCAGTAAAACAGTATGTTCGTAAATTAAGTGGTAAAAATCATATAGTAAATTTGGCAGATCAAACAGGTTTCTCTCCAGAATCTATTGAAAGGACAATATACAGAATAAAAAAGCTTGGACTAAAACAATCTGATTGGTATAGTAGTAGGTTGTTTAACAATGATACTGGGACATTAAGAAAATTAATAGGAGTTATGCTCTCCGTCCCTGAAGTTAAAAAAAGCTTAGAAGTTAGTATACCTGGAGAAACGATTACATACTCCAAATTATCCCATTTGATTATAGATTGGGTATCGGGGAAAGAATTTACCGAAATTGCCAGAGAGATATGGGGTAGTGATGAGCCCACTGCGATTTCTAATTGCGTTAAAGCCATTTACCAAAAAGTTGTAAATGGTGCTACATGGGGGTTGGCTGCTTTTTTGAATATGCCTACAACTGGGATTGATTTTTCACAGCTTACAGAAGACGAGATTAGGAAACTCAAAAACATACCGGCTATGGTATATTATGGTGTAAATACTGAAGAAGGCATTGTAATGCGAATAAATAATGTTCCTAGGTCTATTGCAACTAAACTTGGGAAAATATACAAAATCGAAACGAGGGATATTTCCCCAAAATCTGCCTACGAATGGTTAAAAAAAGTACCACACAGTGTCTGGAATGAAAGCGTACCCTCAAACAAGGATATATCTGGGGATGACTATAAAAGAATATGGGAAAAACTATCGGGAGTAAGATAAATGATTTCCCCTTGGCCTAACACCGGAAATATTGTAAGCTTCGCTCCGCCCAAATTCGGCAAATCCGAATTTCATACATCCGTTAACCATTATACTGAAACAACAACAGAGAAGCCCGAATTTTCATTAATACCCAAAAGTTCCCAGCCCTTAAATTTCGGCTTTAAGATGAAAAGCAAACATCAACGATAAGTACGGGTGGACTTCATTATTATCAATTTGGTAAAAAAGAGAGCCTTTTATTGTTCTTTCTTTCTCCCGTGTGTGGGTGCGTCGAAAAGAAACTTTAAAAGAGTTTGATACAGCTATCAAAATACCTCCCCTCAAGGAAATTCAAACCGTTGGGATTTTTTCCTTTTATGCATTAATTTTTTTATGATTTTCGGTATTATAAAGTAGCAGTGCAAATGAGAACAGATTACCCGAATTTATGACCGGCACGTCAACACACACATCGCAATTGCACAGTCAGGCACCGGGGAAATTAATATTACTGGGCGAATACGCCGTTTTGCGGGGCGCACCAGCGCTGGTCATGGCGGTAAACCGCCATGACCACGTGTATTTACAGCCGGCATCTACGGATACGTTTTGGTTAACCGCTCCGGATGTGGGGCTGCGGGAGGTAGCGTTTGACCTGTCCGAATCCGGGACGGTGACGTTCCAAAACCCTTCTCCGTCGCTGGAAACCTCCGCTGCCTTTGTAAAAGCGGCCGTGGAAACCGTGGCACAACAGGTCAAACTGGCCCCAGCGCACATCACCATTTCCACCGCCGAATTCTTTTACCAGAATACCACCACCAAATTGGGTCTGGGTTCCAGTGCTGCTGTTTCCGTGGCATTAATTGGGGCGTTGCTTCAGTGGGCCGGGAGTGCATCTACCCCGGTGGATGCGTTCAAAATGCAGGTGCTGGAACGGGCTCTGGCAGCCCATCACCGTGCACAGGGCAGGCAGGGCAGCGGTGTGGATATTGCCGCCAGTACCTTCGGCGGCATCTTAAAATACACCATGCCGGTGGTCTCCACCCAGTTGCCGCCGGAGATCCAGGCGCTATCGCTTCCGCCAAAGCTCTACATGCGGTTTGTGTGGACCCGCAAAGCCGCCTCTACCACCCGGCTGGTCGCCCGGGTTAATCAATTCCGCGAAAGCAATCCGGCTGAATACAATCGCCTGTTTGGCGAACTGATTTACCTTGCGGAACAGGGCAGTATGGCCTTTCAACGGGGGGATACGGAAGCATTTCTGGAAGTGGTTCAACATTATTACCTTCAACTGGAAGCATTAAGTCACGCCAGCGGTGCCCCGATAATCTCCGACGTTCACCAGCGCCTGCACGAAATTGCCCGGCGCCATCATGTGGCCTACAAACCTTCCGGCGCGGGTGAGGGCGATTTTGGAATCCTTTTTGGAAGCAATGAATTAAATGTAATTGATGCCAGTGTCGAAATGGAAAAGGCGGGCTTTCCGTTATTTTCCTTTCAAATAGATGAAAATGGTGTTCAAATCAATTCCGAAAGAGGTGAATAACCATGGCGAATTCCCGTATTCCTAAATTTTACCAGTATTCTGTGGAAGAACGATTGCGTATTTTGCTGGAACGGAACGTCATTTCCCGGGAAGAATACCAGATGCTGTTAAAAGGGCAGCAAATACTGGACAACGCCGCTGCAGACAAAATGGTAGAAAACGTCATTGGCGTGTTCAGTCTGCCCATGGGCCTGGGCCTGAATTTCCTGATTAACGGCAAAGAATACCTTATTCCCATGGTGGTAGAAGAACCGTCCATCATTGCGGCTGTCAGTTCCGCTGCCAAAATTGTGCGGGAAGCCGGTGGTTTTAAAAGCGTTAGCACGGAACCGATTCTCATCGGCCAGGTACAGGTGGTGGATATTGAGCATCCCACTCACGCGCAGCAGGCCATTCTGCAAAATAAAGAAGAAATTTTGAATTTGGCCAACAGCCTGCACCCCAAAATGGTTGCCCGGGGCGGCGGTGCCAAAGATCTGGAAGTGATTATTCATCCCGGTGCTACCCATCGGGGGGATATGCTGGTGGTCCACCTGCTGGTGGATACCCGGGACGCCATGGGCGCCAATCTGGTAAACAGCATGTGCGAGGGGGTTGCCTCCCTCATCGAAAAAATTACCGGCGGAAAGGTGTTTCTGCGCATCTTATCCAATTTGTCCGACCGTTCCATGGTGCGCACCGAAGCCGTCATTCCGGTAAAATTGCTGGAGGGTAAAGGCTACAGCGGCGAAGAAGTGCGGGACGGGATTATTTTAGCCAATGAGTTTGCCACCGTGGACCCCTATCGCGCAACCACCCACAACAAGGGCATCATGAACGGCATCGATGCGGTCGCCATTGCCACCGGTAACGACTGGCGCGCCATTGAAGCGGCAGCCCATGCCTATGCGGCGCGGGGAAACAAATATTCTTCCCTTACCCGCTGGTTCAAGAACGAAAACGGGGACCTGGTAGGTCAACTGGAAATTCCCATGAAAGTCGGCACCGTGGGGGGACCGCTGCAATCCAATCCTGCCGTGCGTGTGGCCCATAAAATTCTGGGCGTAAAATCTGCCCGGGAGCTCATGGAAGTGATGGGAGCGGTGGGATTAGCCCAAAACTTTGCCGCCATCCGCGCCCTTTCCACGGAAGGCATTCAACGGGGACACATGAGCCTCCACGCCCGCACCGTGACCAATGCCGCTGGCGCCACACCGGATATTTTTGAAGAAGTGGTGGAACGCCTCATCGAAAGCGGGGAAATAAAAGTGTGGAAAGCAGAAGAAATCATTAAGGAAATCCGCCAGCGCCGCGAGCGGGCCAAAACCAAAACGCTGGAAAGCAAAGCCATTCCCCAAACGATGGCAGCGGGCTACGGGAAGGTCATTTTACTGGGGGAACATGCGGTGGTGTACGGCGCCCATGCCCTGGCGGCACCCATTCCCTTAGCCATTCAGGCGCGGGTGGAAGATTCGGGGAACGGCGTGCATCTGGTAATTCCCCGCTGGGGCGTGGAGGAAAAACTGCGCCGGGGCGAGGACCATCAGTACTCCATCTACCAGTCACTGGATCTCATCCTGGACCGCCTGGGCTTACGGGACAAAGGCATGCGGATTGAGATTTTCCCCAACATCCCCCGCGCAGCCGGGTTAGGGGGATCTGCAGCGCTGGCCGTTTCTATCATTCG